>DATFKM010000491.1:0-16451 GCA_035268645.1 Paracoccaceae bacterium
CGCGAGTCCTCGAGCGCCTTCAGGAAGCGATGCGTCGTGAAGGGATCGCGCGGCCGCGCGCCCGGCGCGGCGCCGGGATCGGCGCAGCGGTCCCACTCCTCCGCCGAGACCTCGTCGAGCGAGGCGATGACCGAGATCTCCAGGGCGTCGCCGCCGTCCATGGCCGCTCTCCGCTCCGCTCCAGGGTCCCCGCACGAGATGGGTGCGATGGGCCGCGCGTCAAACCGCCCGGCCGGCGGGGGTCATCCTCCGGGCCGGAATCCCTCGAAGGTGATCTGGTCCGAATGGGGCGCGGCCGCGGCGGCGTCCTCGGCCGAGCGGACGGTCCAGCACAGCACCGGCACGCCCCGCGCCCGCAACGCCGCCGTCTCCGGCGTCGGCAGATCCGACCAGCGGTAGGAGGCGAAGCTCCCGCCCACCGCCTCGAGGTCCTCCAGCCGCGCCAGCGCCGGACGCCGCTCGGGCGTCAGGCCCTCGACCTCGTCCCAGTCGGCCATCGAGACCAGCCCCCTCGGCACGCCCGGAAGCGCCTGCGCCAGCGGGTGCAGCATCGCCGGATCGAAGCTCATCACCGCGGCCGGGCCGTCATACTCCGCCAGCAGCGCCGCGACGCGGGCCGCCAGCGGCCCCGGATCGCGCTGCGACTTCAGCTCGATCAGCAGCGGCACGCGCCCCGCGACCTCCGCGAGGAACGCCTCCAGCGTCGGGATCGTCTCTGCCGTGCCCAGCAGGCCGAGCCGCCCGAGCTCCGCCGCCCGGCGGGCGGAGACCGGCCCCGCCTCTCCCGTCAGCCGCTCCAGGTCGTCGTCATGGAACACCATCGCCTCGCCCTCGACCGAAGGCTGCAGGTCCAGTTCGACCCCATGGCCCTCCGCGATCGCGGCGCGCAGCGCGGCGAGCGAATTCTCCGGCACGCCCGCCGCGGCGTCGTGCAGCCCGCGATGGGCGAAGGGCCGGTCCAGGAAACCGTCGGGCAGCGGCATGGCGAGGGACCTCCGGAAAAGGCGGCGCGGGGGGATCAGGGCGGGGCCGACGCGGCGCAGCCGCGAGGGGCCGCCCCCCGCCCACCGCGACGCCGCTCAGGCCGCGCGCTCGGCCGCCTCGAAGCTCTCGCGCAGCACCGCCAGCACCTCCGGCCAGTGCGTGACGGGCGAGAGATGCCCCGCCCCGGGGATCGTCACCCGCCGCGCGCCGGCAACGGCGCCCTCGATCACGTCCAGCACCTTGCCGGCCGACGCCGGCGATTCGGCCCCGCCGATCAGCGTCAGCGGCGGGCGCATCCGCGCGATCTCCTCGATCGTCAGCTGGCCGGGCGGCTGGCCGTGCACCATGTCCATGTCCTTGGCGAGATGCTCGACGCAGCGCGCCGCATAGGCCCGCCCTTCCGGCCCGAGCGACTCGTAGCCGCCGGGCGCGCCCCAGCTGTCCACGAAGAACTCCGCGGCGCCGTCCGGATCGCCGGCCTCGACCTTGGCGAGAAGCGTCCGGCTGAACTCGGTCTCCGCCGCCGCCGCGCCCGTCTCGCCCTGGGCGCCGAGCAGGAAGAACCAGACCGGCTCGATCTGCGTCAGCGAGCGCGCGAGCTCGGGCCGCGCCAGCGCCAGCCGCCCCAGCACCGCCCCGCCGAGCGACAGCCCGACCAGATGGATCGGCCCGCCATGCGCCGCGACCATCCGCTCCGCCAGCGCCTCGCAGGCGTCGAGCGCGTGCCTCTGCAGCCCCATCCCCTCGGGCGGCGGCTCCGATCCCCCATGCGCCGGCATGTCGACCGAGACCGCCCGCCGCTCCGGCGCCAGCTCCGCCAGCATCGGCTTCCAAAGCCCCGAATGCGCCATGGAACAATGAGCGAACATGACCGGCACGCCGGGACCGGCCGTCTCGGGCTCGCGCCAGGTCACGCGCCGGCCGTTCACCTCCATCTCGGGCACGGCTCAGCCCCCCGCGCGGACCAGATGCGCGTCGAGCAGGGCGAGCCGGTCCTGACCCCAGAACCGCTGACCGTCCTCGGTGACGTAGAAGGGCGCGCCGAACACGCCGTCGGCCAGCGCCTCCTCCGTCAGCTTGGCGTACTCCGCGGCGGCCTCGAAGCCCGGCGGATCGCCCTCGGCCAGCATCGGATCGATCCCCTCCGCCTCCAGCATCTCCTTGACCACGCCGGCGTCCGACAGGTCCCGCTCCTCCGCCCAGACCCCCCGCATCATGCGGCGCGAGAGCGGGCCGACGTCGGCCCCCGCGTATTTCGCGCGCAGGATCGCCAGCGCCGCGGGCGTCGGATCCCCCGGCCAGTGGGCGGGATGCAGGGTCAGCGGCAATTCCGTCGCCAGCGACAGTCGCTCCAGCTCCTGCAGGCGGTACTCCTGGCGGAACCGGTGGCGCTTGTGCACCGGCAGGCCCCCGACCTCGGCGAAGATCGCGGCGAAATCGACGGGCCGGTGGTCGATCTCGGCCCCGCGCGCCGCGGCGATCCGCTCCAACCGATCGCCGGCGAGATAGGTGAAGGGGGACATGACGGTGAAGTAATGGCGGATGCGCATGGGGATCCTCCTGCGGCGGCGCGGCGTCCGGGGCGGCACCGTGGCGCCCCCTGCGCCGAAGGCAAGCCCCGCCGCGCCGGCGCGTCCCCCTTGGCGCCCCGCCCGCGCGCGTCTATGGGGAGCCCGCGTCGCGGCGAGGACCTGCGGAGGGGCCCATGAAGGCGGACATCAACCTCAAGCTCATCTCGGGCAACTCCAACCTGCCGCTGGCCGAGGCCATCGCGCGGCGGATGAGCGTCTTTCGCGGCCTGCCGGTGGGCCTCGCGGACGCCCGGGTGGAGCGCTTCAACGACAAGGAGATCTTCGTCGAGATCTTCGACAACGTCCGGGGCGAGGACGTCTTCATCATCCAGTCCACCTGCAAGCCGGCCAACGACAACCTGATGGAGCTGCTGGTCATCGCGGACGCCCTCCGCCGCTCCTCGGCCGCGCGCGTGACCGCGGTGACGCCCTATTTCGGCTACGCCCGGCAGGACCGCCGCACCGCCGCGCGCACCCCGATCAGCGCCAAGCTGGTGGCGAACCTGATGACCCAGGCCGGGGTCGACCGTGTTCTGACGATGGATCTGCATTCGGGCCAGATCCAGGGCTTCTTCGACTCGCCGGTCGACAACCTCTACGCCTCGCCGGTGTTCGCGATGGACATCCGCCACCATTTCCGGGAGCGGATGGAGGACCTCATGGTCGTCTCGCCCGACGTCGGCGGGGTCGCCCGCGCGCGCGAGCTCGCCAAGCGGCTCGACCTGCCGCTCGCCATCGTCGACAAGCGCCGCGGCCGCCCCGGGGAGGTCGAGGAGATGACCCTGATCGGCGACGTCGAGGGCAAGGTCTGCATCATCATCGACGACATCTGCGACACCGCCGGCACCCTGGTGAAGGCGGCCGAGCACCTGAAGGACCGCGGCGCCAAGGCCGTCCACGCCTACATCTCGCACGGCGTCCTTTCCGACCCCGCCGTCAGCCGGGTGAAGGGCTCCGCGCTCGAGAGCCTCGTGGTGACCGACTCGATCCCGCTCGAGGACGGCGCCAAGGCGGCGGACAACATCCGCGTCGTCTCGGTGGCGCCGATGCTCGCCCAGGCGATCCTGAACGTCGCCAACGACACCTCGGTGAGCTCCCTTTTCCGGGAAGAGACGCTGCAGCCGATCTACGAGGCGTTCTACCGCTTCGACTGAAGCCCCCGCGCCAATGGCAGCGCCGCCAGCGCCACCAGCAGCGCCGAGACGAGGAAGGGGGCCCCCGGCATCCAGACGGGCGCCCCCTCCGCCGTCGCCGCCCTGAAGATCCCCGTGAACAGCAGCGGCGCCAGGATCGCCGTGATCCCGTTGATCGAGGCGACGACCCCCTGCAGCCGCCCCTGCGCCTCCTCGCCCACGCGCTTGGACATCTCGCCGTTGATGGCCGGCCCGGTGATGATCCCGAAGGCGAGCAGCGGCAGCCCGGCGTAGACCACCCAGCCTCCGGGCGCCCAGGCCAGCGCCAGCATCACGACGATGTTGGTCAGCAGCCCGAGCCCGATCGCCCCGCGCGCCCCCAATGCCCGCGGCAGCACGCGGATCAGAAGCCCCTGCCCGACCGCCATCGCCACCCCGAAGGCCGCGAGCGAGACGCCGATCATCGCCGGACTCCAGCCATAGGCGGCGGCGGCGTAGAAGCTCCAGACCGCCGGATAGACCGAGTGCGCCAGCGCATAGGTCCCGAGGCCCCGGAGCAGCGGCCCCAGCGCCGGCAGCCGCGCCACCTCGCGCAGCGCCGAGAAGGGATCCGCCTTGCGCCAGTCCACCGGCCGACGCCGCTCCGGCGGCAGCGATTCGGGCAGCACCAGCCAGCCGAACAGCATGTTCACCCCGGTCAGCGCCGCCGCCGCCACGAAGGGCGCGCGCGGGCCGAGTTCGCCCAGAAGCCCGCCCAGCGCCGGCCCCAGCACGAAGCCGACGCCGAAGCCCGCCCCCACCAGCCCGAAATTCGCCGCCCGCCGCTCCGGCGGCGAGACGTCGGCGAGATAGGCGTTCGCGGTCGCGAAGCTCGCCCCCGCCGCCCCCGCGACGATCCGCGCCAGCACCAGCATCCAGAGCGCCGGCGCCACGCTCAGCACCAGGTAGTCGAGGCAGAGCGCGCCGAGCGAGAGCAGCAGCACCGGTCGCCGCCCGTGCCGGTCCGACAGCGCCCCCAGCAGCGGCGAGCACAGGAACTGCATGAAGGCGTAGGAGAAGGCGAGCACCCCGCCCCAGAGCGCCGCCTCCGAGACGTTCAACCCCCCGACCGCCTTCAGGAGCTCGGGCATCACCGGCAGGATCAGCCCGATCCCCATGGCGTCGATGGCGACCGTGACGACGATGAAGCCCGCGGCGGCGGGCCGGGCGGACGCGGGAACGGGCGAGGCGGCGTCGGAGGACATGGTGTCGGGCGCGGCCTTCCCCGCTACGGCGTCGGAGGGATCGTCGCCGCCCGATCCGCGCGTAGCAAGCCGGCGCGACCGCGCCTGCCCGACGACCGGGGAGGGAAGAGTTCGTCGCGGGGCCGATCCGGCGCAAGCCGCGAGGGGGCCGTGCCGAAGGTCCCTCCGGGGCCACCGTCCCGATGCGGGGCGTCCCGTGGGCCGGCGCTTGCCGCCGCCGGCGATTCGCGCTATCCGCGCGGCTCGCCCGCCCCGGTTCCGCCGGCGGCGGCACCACGTTTTAATCTCGCCGCCCCGGCGGCAGGCCCCGACGGGACCCGAGCACAGGATCGAGCCATGAAGAAGGACATCCATCCCGACTATCACTTCGTCGAGGTGAAGCTCGTCGACGGGTCGACCGTCACGATGAAGTCCACCTACGGGTCCGAGGGCGACGGCATCACCCTCGACGTCGACCCCTCCGTCCATCCCGCCTGGACGGGCGGCGGCACCCGCCTGATGGACACCGGCGGCCGCGTCTCGCGCTTCAACAAGAAGTTCGGCGGCCTCGAGTTCTGACGCCCGCGAGGCTCCGCCCCGCGCTCCGCCTTCTGAAGGCCGCATCTCGCGCCCGCCCCTGCGGCGGGCGCGCCGCGTCTCGCCGACGGGCCGCCGCCGGCCCGCGCTTCGGCCGCCTCCTCCGCGCGCCCCGCCGCCGAGGAGGCCCGCCGCCCCGGAGACCCGACCCCGCATGGCCCACGTCATCGTCACCGGCAACGAAAAGGGGGGCTCCGGCAAGTCCACCACCGCGATGCATCTGGTGGTCGCCATCGCCCGGGCCGGGCACGGCGTCGGCGCGCTCGACCTCGACCTCCGCCAGACCACCCTCTTCCGCTACCTCGAGAACCGCGAGGCGTTCTCGCGGCGCACCGGCCAGGCCCTCGTCATGCCCCGCATGATCCGTCTGCGCCCCTCCGACCTCCGCGACCGCGTCGCCGCCGAGGCGGAGGAGGAGCGCTGGTTCTCCGACGCTCTGGCGGAGCTCGACCGCAGCTGCGAATTCGTCGTGATCGACTGCCCCGGCAGCGATTCCTATTACAGCCAGATGGCGCACGCGGCGGCGGACACCCTCGTCACCCCGATCAACGACAGCCTCGTCGACTTCGACCTGCTGGCCCGCGTCGATCCGGAAAGCGGCAAGGTCCTCGGACCCTCGATCTACTCCGAGATGGTCTGGAAGGCCCGCCAGCTTCGCTCCCAGGCCGGGCTGAAGCCCGTCGACTGGATCGTGATCCGGAACCGCGTCTCCACTCTCAACGCCCGCAACAAGCGCAAGGTCGGCGACGCGGTGGAGAAGCTCTCCCGTCGCATCGGCTACCGCGTGGCGCCCGGCTTCTCCGAGCGGGTGATCTTCCGCGAGATGTTCCTCAACGGCCTCACGCTGCTCGACCTGCGCGAGCAGGGCTTCACCTTCTCGCTCTCCCACGTCGCCGCCCGGCAGGAGATCCGCGACCTCGTCAAGGCGCTGAACTTGCCCGGCGTGGAGGAAGCGGCCTAGAACGCCCCGACGGCCGCCCGAGGGGGCGCGGCCCATTCCCTTCGCGGAGGTTCCCCGATGCGCGTGACCATGATCGGGACCGGCTATGTCGGCCTCGTCTCCGGCGTCTGCTTCTCCGACTTCGGCCACGACGTCGTCTGCGTCGACACCGACGCCGACAAGATCGCCGGCCTGCGCGCGGGCCAGGCTCCGATCTACGAGCCGGGGCTCGAGGAGATGATGAAGCGCAACGTGGAGGCCGGCCGCCTCTCCTTCACGACCGACCTCGCCGAGGGCGTCGAGGGCGCCGAGGCGGTGTTCATCGCCGTCGGCACCCCCACCCGCCGCGGCGACGGCCACGCCGACCTCTCCTTCGTCCACGCCGCCGCGCGCGACCTCGCGGACGCGATCGACGACGGCACGGTCGTCGTCACCAAGTCCACCGTCCCGGTCGGAACGAACCGCGAACTGGGGCGCACCATCGCCGCCCGGCTCGAGGAGACCGGCCGCACGATCGCCTACGAGATCGCCTCGAACCCCGAATTCCTGCGCGAGGGCGCCGCGATCGAAGACTTCATGCGCCCCGACCGCGTCGTCGTCGGCGTCGAATCGGAGCGGGCCGAGCGCGTGATGCGCGACGTCTACCGCCCCCTCTCGCTGCGCGAGGCGCCGGTGATGTTCACCAGTCTCGAGAGCGCCGAGATCATAAAATACGCCGCCAACGCCTTCCTCGCCGCCAAGATCACGTTCATCAACGAGGTGGCGGACCTCTGCGAGAAGGTCGGCGGCGACGTCAAGGCGGTCGCCAAGGGCATCGGCATGGACGGCCGGATCGGGCCGAAGTTCCTGCACGCCGGGCCCGGCTACGGCGGCTCCTGCTTCCCCAAGGACACCATGGCCTTCGCCCGCACCGGGCAGGACCACGCCGTTCCCCTGCGCCTGGTCGAGACCACGATCGACGTGAACGAAAGGCGAAAACGCCGCATGGTGGAGAAGATCGAGGACGTCTGCGGCGGCTCCTTCAACGGCCGCCGCATCGCCGTGCTGGGCGTCACCTTCAAGCCCAACACCGACGACATGCGCGAAAGCCCCGCGCTGACCATCGTCCCCGCCCTGATCGGCGGCGGCGCCGAGGTCCGCGTCGCCGATCCGCAGGGCCGGCGCGAGGGCGAGGCGCTGCTGCCGGGCGTCCTCTGGTGCGAGGACGCCTACGAAGCCGCCGCCGAGGCGGACGCCGTGGCGCTGCTCACCGAATGGAACGAGTTCCGCGCCCTCGACCTCGCGCGGCTGCGGCAGTCGATGCGCGGCGACGGTTTTGCGGATCTGCGCAACGTCTATGAGCCGGCCGAGGCCGCCGCCGCCGGACTTCGCTACGTCTCCGTCGGCCGCGCGCCTGCGGGCCCGGCGCAGAACTGAGGTCGGGCGCCGCCGATCGTCCGCCGCGCGGCGCGGCCGCGCGGAACCGCGATCGGACCGGGGGCGGGACCGGCGATCGACGCGTCTCGCCCCGAGTCCGTCGCCGGAAGCAAGTGTCGGGAAGGAAGGCGCGGGCCGCTCAGTTCGGTCGCACCGGCGGCGGATCCGCCCGCATCGCGACGCCGATCGAAGCGCCGCCCGGCCGCGCCGCCGGCATCTCGATCCTGCGCGGCGCGAGGCGCGAGCGGCTCTCGGAGCGCGTCGCCGCATGAGCCGCCGGCGCCAGCGCCGACGCGGCCCGCGCCAGAAGCCCCTGGGGCGCCGCCGGACGCATCTCCGGCACCGGCGCCGCCGCGATCGAACCGATCGGCGGCGGCGGGACCGTCGCCACCCGCGTCGGAGACCGCGCGAAGCCGAGATCGAGGAGCTCCATCACCTTCCGGGTCCTCTGCGCCACGGAGCGTCCGCCGAACACCGACACGATCACGTGCTCGTCGCCGCGCTGCGCCGAGGCCACGAGGTTGAACCCCGCGGCCCGGGTGTAGCCGGTCTTGATGCCGTCCGCCCCGCGATAGCCCGAGAGCAGACGTCGATTGGTGGCGTGGATGGTGCGTCCCATGGCTGTGGTGCGCTTCCGCGAGAACAGGTTGTAGTATTCCGGATGGTCGAAGAAGAGACGCCGCCCCAGCAGCGCCATGTCGCGCGCGGTCGAGAGATGACCCCTCTGCGTCAGCCCGTGCGGGTTCAGCAGCGTCGTGTTCATCATCCCGAAGTCCCGCGCCCGCCGCGTCGCCAGTCGCGACCACGCCTCGACCGAACCCGCCGTCGCCTCGGCCAGCACGACCGCCGCGTCGTTGGCCGACTTGACCGCCGAAGCGCGCAGCAAGTGGCGGATCGTCACCCGCTGACCCTGTCGCAGCCCGATCTTGGAGGGCGGCTGGCGCGCCGCGCGAGCCGAGACGGTGACCGCCTGGTCCAGTTCCAGCCGTCCTTCCTTGATCGCCTCGATCGCGAGATAGAGCGTCATCATCTTGGTGAGCGAGGCCGGGTGCAGTCGCCGATCCGCATCGCGCGAATGCAGCACCGTTCCGTCCCGCGCGTCCATCACCAGCGCCGCGTAGGGCGCGGCGACCGCCGGGCCGGGGGCGGCCACGGCCGCCGCCAGCATCACCAGCAGCGCCGCCATCGCACCGATCCGCCGCGCCCGCACGTCCGTCGCCTGTCGGAGAATCCGTTCCATGCCCGGTCCCGCCCGCCTGCCGCGCCGAGGCGCCGCCAGCGCCCGGCCGTTTCGCTCACCGCCGTCGACCCTTCCGGGGGCCGTTTCAGGCGGCATCCTCAAGTCGCTTCATAACACGTTGCCCGCAGTCTGAAAATGTCGGATTCACTCTTAAGACCCGGTTAAGATGCCAGGAGCTCGATGTCGCAGCGCGCCATTTCATTGACGCGCTGCAGCATTCGCGTTAGCCGACCTTGTCACGCCTTCGGCGACGTCCGCTCCGGACGAACCCCTGGGGGCACGCGGCCGCTCGCCGCGCCGAACCCGACCATTCGCGGAACCTCATCGCCATGACCGACGCCGCCAGCACCACCAGCGCCCCCGGGATCGAGACCGCCGCCGCCGAGGCGCAGAAGTCCGTGACCCACGGGATGGAGACGATGTCCAAGTCCGTCGACGACGTGGCCGCCTTCAATCGGCAGAACATGGAGGCGATGTCGAAAACCGCCGAAGTCGCCATGCAGACGGTCGAGGACATGAACGCCGAGATCGTCAGCTGGTTCAAGCGCTCGATGGAGGAGGGCGTCGCGGCCGCCAAGGAGATGGCCGCCTCGAAGTCGGTGGTCGACCTCGTCGGCAAACAGACCGACTTCGCCAAGTCCGCCCTCGACGGCATGTTCACCCAGATGTCCCGCATGAACGAACTGACGCTCGCCGCCTCCAAGGAGGTGGTGCGTCCTATGACGGCGCGCGCGAGCGCCGCCTCGGACATCGTGAAGACCTACGCCTCCTGATTTCCGTCCGAAGGGGCATGATCGCGATCCGACGGCCGGCCGCTCGCCCGCGGCCGGCCGTCGTCGTTTGCAGACGGAACGCGTCGGCCCCCCTTTTTTCCGGCGATGCGAGTCATATACTCTTCGCGCATGCTCCAAGGCCCATTCAGTTCCGAGGACGGGTCGCTCATGCCTGAACCGCTCGCCCCACCCGCCGATGCGACCGTCGCGACTCCGTTTCCGGGGTCGGCATCGCCGTTCGCGCGTCCGCCGATCGTGCTCGGCCCCGGTCCGGGCGAAGGCGACGATGGTGGCGACGGCGACGGGCAGGGCCCTCGTACGCCGGACGGCGATCTCGCGGTGAAGCCGAAGTCGCGCTCCAAGCGGCCTTCGATGTACAAGGTGCTGCTGCTGAACGACGACTACACGCCCATGGAGTTCGTGGTTCACGTCCTCGAGCGCTTCTTCGGCCTGCGCCATGACCGCGCGGTCGAGATCATGCTGGTGGTTCACCGCAGGGGCGTCGCCGTCGTCGGCGTGTTTTCCTTCGAGGTGGCGGAGACCAAGGTCACCCAAGTCATGGAATACGCCCAGCAGCACCAGCACCCGCTTCAGTGCACCATGGAAAAGGACTGACGCCGGAGGCGCTTCCGCGAAATTCGCGGCCCGCGCGCTCCGCGCCCCTTGATCCCCCGCCGAGATACGCGAAATCTAGGGACGTCGGACGCGCCCCCTCCCGTCCGGGGAGGACGGATCGACCGGCCGCCGCGCCATCCCGCGCGGCGCCAGGCGGAAAGGTGAGACGCGCATGCCCTCGTTCTCCAAGACTCTCGAGGAAGCCATCCATTTCGCTCTGTCGCTCGCCAACGAGCGCAAGCACGAGCTGGCGACCCTCGAGCATCTTCTGCTCGCGCTGATCGACGAACCCGACGCCGCCCGGGTGATGAAGGCCTGCGGCGTCGACCTCGACGCCCTGCGCGAATCCCTCACCCGCTTCGTGGACAACGAACTGGAGGCTCTGGTCTCCGACGTCGACGGCTCCGAGGCCGCCCCGACGACGGGCTTCCAGCGCGTCATCCAGCGCGCGGCGATCCACGTCCAGTCCTCCGGACGGACCGAGGTCACCGGCGCGAACGTCCTCGTCGCGATCTTCGCGGAGCGGGAGAGTCACGCGGCGTTCTTCCTGCAGGAGCAGGACATGACCCGTTACGACGCGGTCAACTACATCTCGCACGGCGTCGCCAAGAACCCCGCCTACGGCGAATCGCGGCCGGTCCGCGGCGCCGAGGAGGAGGAGGAGCAGGCCTCCGCCTCCCGAAAGGGCGAGGAGAAGGCCGAGAAGGACGAGACGGCCCTCGGAAAATATTGCGTCGATCTGAACAAGAAGGCGCGCAAGGGCGACGTCGACCCGTTGATCGGTCGCGAGAGCGAGGTCGAGCGCTGCATCCAGGTGCTGTGCCGCCGGCGCAAGAACAACCCACTGCTGGTCGGCGATCCCGGCGTCGGCAAGACCGCCATCGCCGAAGGCCTCGCCAAGAAGATCGTGGAAGGGCAGACGCCCCCCGTTCTGTCGAAGGCCACCATCTTCAGCCTCGACATGGGCGCCCTCCTCGCCGGCACCCGCTACCGCGGCGACTTCGAGGAGCGGCTGAAGGCCGTCATCAAGGAACTTGAGGAGCATCCCGACGCGGTCCTCTTCATCGACGAGATCCACACCGTGATCGGCGCCGGCGCCACGTCCGGCGGCGCGATGGACGCGTCCAACCTGCTGAAGCCGGCGCTCCAGTCGGGCGGTCTGCGCTGCATGGGCTCCACCACTTACAAGGAGTTCCGTCAGCACTTCGAGAAGGACCGCGCGCTCTCCCGCCGGTTCCAGAAGATCGACGTCTACGAGCCGACGGTCGACGACACCGTGAAGATCCTGAAGGGTCTCAAGCCCTACTTCGAGCAGCACCACGAGATCCGCTATACCGCGGAGGCGATCAAGACCGCGGTCGAGCTCTCGGCGCGCTACATCAACGACCGCAAGCTGCCGGACAAGGCCATCGACGTGATCGACGAGGCGGGCGCCGCCCAGCACCTGCTGCCGGACTCCAAGCGCCGCAAGATGATCACGCCGAAGGAGATAGAGGAGGTCGTCGCCAAGATCGCGCGGATCCCCCCCAAGACCGTCTCCAAGGACGACGCGGAGACGCTGCGCGACCTCGAAGCGTCGCTCAAGCGGGTGGTCTTCGGCCAGAACGCCGCGATCGAGGCCTTGTCCTCGGCGATCAAGCTGTCCCGCGCGGGCCTGCGCGAGCCCGAGAAGCCGATCGGCAACTACCTCTTCGCCGGCCCCACCGGTGTCGGCAAGACGGAGGTCGCGAACCAGCTGGCGCAGATCATGGGCGTCGAGCTCAAGCGCTTCGACATGTCCGAGTACATGGAGAAGCATTCGGTCAGCCGCCTGATCGGCGCGCCTCCGGGTTACGTCGGCTTCGACCAGGGCGGCCTGCTGACCGACGCGATCGATCAGCATCCGCACTGCGTCCTGCTGCTCGACGAGATCGAGAAGGCTCATCCCGACGTCTTCAACATCCTCCTGCAGGTGATGGATCACGGCAAGCTGACCGACCACAACGGCAAGACGGTCGACTTCCGGAACGTGGTGCTGATCATGACCTCGAACGCCGGCGCGCAGGAACTCGCCAAGACCGCCATCGGCTTCGGCCGGGACAAGCGCGAGGGCGAGGATCAGGCCGCGATCGAGCGGACGTTCAGCCCCGAGTTCCGCAACCGGCTCGACGCGGTGATCAGCTTCGGCGCGCTGCCGAAGGAGGTCATCCTGCAGGTGGTCGAGAAGTTCGTGCTCCAGCTCGAGGCCCAGCTCATGGACCGCGGCGTCAGCATCGAGCTGACCAAGCCCGCGGCCGAGTGGCTGGCCGAGAAGGGGTACGACGACCGCATGGGCGCCCGCCCGCTCGGCCGCGTGATCCAGGAGCACATCAAGAAACCGCTCGCCGAGGAACTGCTCTTCGGCAAGCTGGCCAAGGGCGGTCTCGTGAAGGTCGCGGTCAAGGACGGCGAGCTGGAGCTCCAGATCACTCCGCCCGACAATCCGCGGCTCGCGGGCGGCAAGCCGCCGCTGCTGACGGCCGACTGAGACGCGCTGCGCGGGGGACATCCCCTCGCAAGGTGCGATGCCGGACGCCCCGCCGCGGACCCGCGGCGGGGCGTCTCGCATTTCTGGGCGCACGCCGCGAGGGTCCGCGCCCCGCCCGGACGTCCTGAACCTGAGGTCGCGGACGTCGGACGCATGACGGCCGCGCAGCCGGTTTCGGCCCTCGCGTCGCGCAAGGCTCTCGTCGCGTCCTCGGCGGCGCTGCCGCCGGCGGCAGCGTCATCCGGATCGTGCCGGCTCTTTCTCTCCGCCAGCTGCGATCCGCTTTGGGACGCCGCGTTAACGCCGTCTCCGCTTGTCCGCGACCGCCTGAATTCATATTGAATTCACCACATCCCGTCCGGCGCCCGAAGGCGTCGGGGGCGCGGAACCGACGCCGTCCTGCGTCCGGCTCCGGAGCGTCCGGACAGCGGTCGATCCCGCCTCGAGCGGGCGTCGCCACGCTCCCGACACGCCGCCACCGTTCGAGCCGCAGCCGGCCCGGCGCCCGACCGTTCGAAGCGACGTTCCCCAGACCCGTCATCCGTCGACCACAGGCATCGCCGGTCGGTCGGCGCCGTCCGGAGGTCCGTCGAATGGTCCGCATCGTCGCGCCGCTCGCCATCCCGTCCCGCCGTCCGCCGGCAGCTCAGCCGGCGGACGTCCCGGTCGCGTCGACCACCGAGGCGCTCGGCTGCACCGCCGCGCTCGGCCTCTTCCTCGTTCTCGCCGGGCCCGCCGTCGCCGCCAGCTTCGATCCGCTCGAAAGCGCGCCGCCCCGTGGCCCCGCGCTCGCCCAAAGCTTCGTCTCCGACACGATCTCACGCCTCGACACGCCTTCCGGAGCGGCGTGCGTCGCCAGCGCGCCGATCGCCGTGGCGGCGTCGCGCTACTCGGACCCCGGCGGCGCCGAAGTGGCCTTCGGAGACGTGCGGCGGAGCCACGCGGCCTCGGTGCAGCTCCTGCACCCGCCAGGCGGCCACCGGCCGTCGCTTCGCGTGCAGCTGAAATATCCCGTCGACCGCACCCGCCCGATCCGGATCGAGGCGGGAGGCGTCGCGCTCGACGCCCGGCGGTTCCTCGAGCCGGCGGGCGATTCGCTCCGCATCACCGATCCAGCCTCTCTTGCGCGCCTGAGGCACGCGCTCGGCCCCGACGGGCCGGGCGCGAATGTCGTCGCCGTTTCGGAAGACACCGGCCGGCGGATCGAGGACAGCCTTCCCCACCTGGACCTGGCGGGCCTTGCCGGCTGCCTCGCCGGAAGCTCCGGCGCGGCCCGCCCACCACGGGAATTCCTGAGTCTCGAATTCGAGGCCGCACCGACGCCCGAAACCCGCCTCACGCCGGCGGAGGCAGGCGCCTGCGCCATGGACGGAGCTGGCGGTCCGGTGCATCGCGGCCGGATCCGACATGCCACCGGCTTTTTCGCCCAGACCCGCACCGTCCACGTCGTGTTCGGTCCCGGCGGCGCCCCGCAGCGTCTGCACGTCCCCGGCGTGTTCGACGCCGCGGTCGGCCGCGCCGGAGCGGAGGATCCGCTAGGCTTCGAGACTCCCTTCGCCGTCGATGTCTCCGTCGCCGCCGACCGCAACGATCCCTTGGCCAAGGCCACCGCGAAGGGCTGTCTCGGCGCCAGCCGGACGGCGCTGTGCCTGCGCCCGGCGGGACGCGGGCTGCACGCCCTCGGCCCCTGCGTCGGGGCGCAGCCCCTCCCGACGGCCCTGCACAGCCTCGCGCCGCCGGCGCCGGCGCCTGCGTCGAATCCGCTGGAGCGGGCCGGGGGCGCGGGCCGCGTCGTGGCGGCGGACCCGCCCTACCGCGACAGGCGCCTCGGCGATGGCCCGCGCCAACCCCTCGACCTGCCGTTCGGGTTTCTCGTCG
Organism: Paracoccaceae bacterium; assembly: GCA_035268645.1. Lineage (GTDB taxonomy): Bacteria > Pseudomonadota > Alphaproteobacteria > Rhodobacterales > Rhodobacteraceae > Albimonas. The sequence continues at coordinate 14,877 of DATFKM010000491.1, forward strand.
GCAGCCTCCGCGAAGGGGTCGTTCCGTCGGAGCCGCCGCCGCTGGCCACGCCGCTGCCCGCCGCCGGCCTTCTCTTCGCCGGCGCGCTCGCCGCCCTTCTCCTCCGCCGTCGCTGAACCGCCGGCCACGCGTCCCGAGGCAGGTGCGGGCCGCGTCGGCGAAGGGTCGCGGACACGCCGACCGCGACGCCGGATCGACGCGTACCGACATCGACGGACACGCCGCCGCCGGCGGATTCGGATTCGCCGTCGCCCTGCCACGACGAGGGCCCTGACCGCCCAATCGACCGGCCGACGCACTTTCGCTGCACGCATGCTCACGTCTTCCAAGCGGACGCGCTCCTGTGCGTCGCCGCCGCACTTGACGGCGGCACGCCCGGCGCCATCCCTCCGCGCATGGCCCGTCCCGTGCAGCTCGTCTGGTTCAAGCGCGATCTCCGCATCGCCGACCACGCCCCTCTCGCCGACGCGGCGAGGGCCGGACCCGTTCTGGCCCTTTACGTGGTCGAGCCCGATCTCTGGTCGCAGCCGGACGCCTCGGGCCGTCACCATGTCGCGTTGGCCGGCGCCCTCGGCGATCTGGACGCCGCCCTCAAGGCCCTCGGCGGCCGGTTGACCCTTCGTGTGGGCGACGCGATCGAGGTCCTGGCCGCGCTTCACGCCGAACGGCCCCTCGCCGCCATCCACGCCCATGCCGAAACCGGAAACGCCTGGACCCACACCCGCGACCGCCGCGTCCGCGCCTGGGCCCGCGACCATGGCATCTCCGTCCACGAGACCCCCACGGGGGGCGTCCAGAGGCCGCTGCGCACTCGCGACGGCTGGGCCGGGGAATGGGAACGCCGCGCCGCGCTGCGGCAGATCCCGGTCCCGCAGGACGTCTCGTGGGCAGAGGCCGCGAGCCAGCCGCTCCCGCCGCCCGAGACGCTCGGCCTCGCGGCGGCGCCGAACACCCAGCCCGGCGGCCGCAAGGAGGCCCTCGCGACCCTCGGCAGCTTCCTCGCGACGCGCGGCGCGAACTACCACAAGGAACTCAGCTCTCCCGTCACCGCTTTCGAGGGCTGCTCCCGCCTCTCCGTCCACCTCGCCCACGGCGCCCTCTCCACCCGCGAGGTCGTCCAGGCCACGCGCGCGCGCCTCGTCGGACTGCGCGGCGAGACCGCGCCGGAGGCGCAGCGCTGGCGCAAGGCCCTCGGCGCCTTCGACGCCCGCCTGCACTGGCGCTGCCACTTCATGCAGAAGCTCGAGTGCGCCCCGCGGTTCGAGGCGGAGAACGTCCACCCCGCCTTCGACGGAGCCCGCGACTCCGCTCCGGAGCCCGAACGCCTCGCCGCCTGGGCCGAGGGCCGCATGGGCCTGCCCTTCGCCGACGCATGCATGCGCGCTCTGAACGCCACCGGTTGGCTCAACTTCCGCATGCGCGCCATGCTGCAGGCCGTCGGCAGCTACCACCTCTGGCTGCATTGGCGGCCGACCGGCCTGCACCTCGCCCGCGCCTTCGCGGACTACGAACCCGGCATCCACTGGAACCAGGCCCAGATGCAGAGCGGGACCACCGGCATCAACACCGTCCGCA
>DATFKM010000492.1:0-4374 GCA_035268645.1 Paracoccaceae bacterium
GGCAGCTACATCCCCTTCGGCCTCGGCGAGCGGATCTGCGTCGGCGCCGCCTTCGCCACCGTCGAGGCGACTCTGATCCTCGCGAGGCTGATGCGCCGCTACCGCTTCGAGGCGGTGGCGCCGGAGACGGCCCGGCCGCTCGCGCGCCTGACGCTGCGTCCGGCCCAGCCCCTGCTGATGCGCGTGCGCCGCCGCGACACCGCCGAGCCTGCGCCCGCCGTCACCGCCGCCTGACCGCCTCATCGGAGAGCCCATGCCCCGCACCGCCCTGATCGTCGGCGTCACCGGCGTCACCGGCCGCGGCCTCGCCGCGCGCCTCGCCCCGGACCCGGACTGGCGCGTCCTCGGCCTCGCCCGCCGGCCGGAGGACGCGCCCGAGGGCGTCGAGGCCGTCGCTGCCGATCTCTCCGATCCCGCGGCCGCGCGCGTCGCCCTCGCGGCCCATGACGACGTCACCCACCTGTTTCACTGCGCCTTCGACGGACGCGGCGACTTCGCGGCGCAAGTGCCTGCGAACCTTGCGCTTCTCGACAACGCGCTCGACGCGGTGGAGGCCGCCGGCGCCCCCCTCGAGCACGTTCACCTCGTCGAGGGCACCAAGTGGTACGGCTCCCATCTCGGCCCGTTCCCGACGCCGGCGCGGGAGGACGATCCGCGCCACATGCCGCCGAACTTCTACTTCGACCAGCAGGACGGCCTCGCCGCCCGCGTCGCCGCCGGCGCTCCCTGGAGCTGGAGCGCCTGCCGCCCGCACGCGATCTGCGGCTTCTCGCTGGGCAATCCGATGAACCTCGCCATGGCGATCGCCGCCTACGGCGCGATCTGCCGGGAACTCGGACTGCCGATGCGCTTTCCGGGCAAGCCCAAGGCTTGGGAGTCGCTCTATCAGGTCTGCGACGCCGGGCACCTCGCCGAGGCGATGGTCTGGATGGCGACCGATCCCGCCTGCGCGAACGAGGCGTTCAACGTCGTCAACGGCGAGCCCTTCCGCTGGAAGCGCCTGTGGCCGCGCCTCGCGGCGATGCTGGGCTGCGAGGCCGGCGAGCCGCAGACCCTGCCTCTGGCGCGGTGGATGGCGGACAAGGGTCCGCTCTGGGACCGCATCGTGGAGCGTCACGGCCTGCGCCCCGTGCCGTGGGAACAGGTCGCGAACTGGGGCTTCGCCGAGTTCGTCTGGTCCACCGAGTGGGACTGCGTCAGCTCGATGATGAAGGCCCGGCAGGCCGGCTTTCACGCGGCGGTGGACGACGAGACGATGTTCGCCGGCCTCTTCGAGCGCTTTCGTGCCGAGAGGGTGATCCCCTGAACGCCGTCGCTCAGACCACCGGGGTGTCCAGCCAGGCCTCGGCGTCGTTGCGCGCCGCGAGCGGGAACGCCTTCACCTGCAGACCGGGAATCACCGCGCCCTCCATCTCCGCGGCGCCGCGCAGCCACTCGGAATCGCTCACGAGAGCGGCGCGGTCGAAGCGGCGGATCAACCCGAGCAGCTTCGGCAGGCGGGCGAGTTCGACCGCGATCGCGCCGGGGCTCGGCATGACGAACTCCGGCGCCTCCACGAGCATGCGTCCGTTCGAGATCCCCTCGGACTGCGCGATCAGCTCGTCGAGCCCCCGCCGCATGGCGTCGGCGTCGACCTGGCCCTCGATCGCCACGTCGATGCGGGTGAGTCCGGTCTTGGTCACGGTCAGCATGACGCCTCTCCTTCGCGGCTTGTTCGGCTGACGGGAAGTCGGGACGGCCGAGGCCTCCGTCAACCCGCCGCCCCCTCGCCTCGCGCCGCGCCGCCCGCTACGCTCGCGCGGTCAGCCGCGAGGGAGGAGACCATGCCGCTCATCGACCGCCACACCGCCGGCGTCTACATCATCGCCGCCACGCCGTTCGAGGACGACGGCGCGCTCGACCTCGCCTCGATCGACCGTCTGACCGACTTCTACCTCGCCAAGGGCGTCGACGGGATGACCGTGCTCGGCGTGATGGGAGAGGCGCCGAAGCTGACGCCGGAGGAGAGCTTCGCCGCCGCCGCTCGTTTCATCGAGCGGTCGTCGGTCCCCGTCATCGTCGGCGTCTCCGCCCCCTCCTTCGGAGCGATGAAGGCCCTGACGGCGCATTCGATGGACAAGGGGGCGGCGGGGGTCATGGTCGCGCCGCCGCCCGGCCTCAAGACCGAGACGTCGGTGCTGGCCTATTACGCGCAGGTCTGCGAGGCGCTCGGGCCGGATGTTCCGGTAGTGTTCCAGGATTATCCGCAGCTCACCGGCGTCCACGTCACCGCGGGCACGATCCTCGAACTCACCCGCCGCCATCCGCAGATCGTGATGCTCAAGCACGAGGACGCGCCGGGGCTGAACAAGCTCTCGGCCGTGCGCGAGGGGTCGGGGACGGCGGATACGCCGCGCATGTCGATCCTCTGCGGCAACGGCGGCATCCACCTCGCGCAGGAGATGCAGCGCGGCGCCGACGGCGCGATGACCGGCTTCGCCTTCCCCGAGACGCTGGTCGAGGTGGTGCGCCTGCACCGCGCGGGCGACGCCGACGGGGCGGAGGACCTCTTCGACGCCTGGCTGCCGCTGGTGCGGCACGAACAGCAGCCGGGCCTCGGCCTCGCGCTCCGCAAGGAGGCGCTGCGCCGCCAGGGCGCCATCGCGGGTTCGGCGGTGCGCGCGCCCGGGCCGAAGCTGACCGCGGCGGATCAGGGCGAGCTGACGCGGCTGGTCGAGCGCGTCGGCCGCCGCCTCGGCCGCGACCTCGCCGCGGCGGCCTGAATGGAGCTGGATCGCGTCGTCGCCGGGGGGCGCGTGCTCCTCGGCGACCGGCTCGTCGAGGCGGATGTCGGGATCCGGGAGGGGCGGATCGCGGCGCTGGCGGAACGGCTCGACGGCGCCGAGCGGATCGACGCGCGCGGCCGGCTCGTGCTGCCCGCCGGGATCGACGCGCATTGCCACGTCGCGCAGGAGAGCTCCGCCGGCATGATGTCGGCCGACGGCTACCGCTCCGCCTCGATCTCCGCCGCCGCGGGCGGCGACGCCGTCATTCTCCCCTTCGCCGCGCAGACGCCGGGCGAGAGGCCGATGGCCGCCCTCGACCGCTACGCCGAGCGCGCCGAGGGCCAGTCCGTCCTCGACTGGGCCAACCCGCTGATCCTCTCGGATCCGACGCCGGAGGCGCTGGAGGAGCTGCCGTTCTGCTTCGCCCGCGGCGTTCCGGCGCTGAAGGTGTTCCTGACCTACGCCGTGCGCCTCGACGACCGGCGGTTCCTCGACGTGCTCTGGGCCGCCAAGGCCGCCGGCGTCCTCACCATGGTCCACGCCGAGAACCACGGGCTGATCGAATGGATGATCGCCCGCCTGCTCGACCGCGGCCTCGACGCGCCGAAATGGCACGCGGCGAGCCGCCCGGCCATCGGCGAGACGGAGGCGGTGCGCCGCGCCATCGCGCTGGCGGAGGCGGTGGACGCGCCCCTGTATCTCGTCCACGTCGCGACGCCGGAGGGGGCGGAGGCCGTGCGCGAGGCCCGCGCCCGCGGCGTGCGCGTCTGGGCGGAGACCTGCCCGCACTACCTGACGCTCACGCGCGACGACCTCGACCGGCCGGGCCGGGAGGGCGCCAAGTTCGTCTGCTCGCCCCCCCTCCGCGACGCCGAGACGGCCGAGGCGCTCTGGCGCCACCTCCGTGTCGGGACCTTCTCCGGCGTCAACTCCGACCACGCCCCCTACCGCTTCGACGAGACCGGCAAGTTCTTTCACGGCCCGGACATTCCGTTCACGAAGCTCGCGAACGGCCTTCCCGGGCTCGGCGCGCGCCTGCCGATCCTTTTCTCCGAGGGCGTCGCCAAGGGACGGATCAGCCTGGCGCGGTTCGCCGCCCTCTCCGCCGGCGACGCCGCCCGCCTCTTCGGCCTCGCGCCCGCCAAGGGCGCGGTCGCCATCGGCGCCGACGCCGACCTCGCCCTCTGGGACCCGGAGGCCGAATGGACCCTCGACCTCGCCTCCCAGCGGGACGCGATGGACTACACGCCCTTCGACGGGATGCGCCTGACGGGCCGGCCCGAGACGGTGATGCTCCGAGGCGAGACGGTCATGCATCGCGGCGAGCTTCGCGTCGCGCCCGGCTTCGGCCGACGCCTGACCAAGGGCGCGCCGGACTTTTCCGATCAGCCCGGAACCGGCGCCCCCGCGCTGCACGGGCCACAGACCTTCGGCGAGGATCTGCGGTGAGCGGCCCGATCCTCGTCGTCAACCCCAACTCGAACGCCGAGGTGACGGCGGGGCTCGACCGCGCGCTCGCCCCTTTCCGCCTCGGCGGCGGGCCGGAGATCGAATGTCTCACGCTGGCGGAAGGACCCTTCGGCGTGGAGAGCCGCCGCGACGGCGACGC
>DATFKM010000493.1:0-7863 GCA_035268645.1 Paracoccaceae bacterium
CCTCGACCTCCTCGCGGTGAAGTCCTCCCTCAAGGACCGCTGGCGTCAGGTGCTGGCGGAGGCCGAACGCATCCGGGAGAAGCACCTGCTCACCCTCTTCCCAGGCGCGTCCGGGGCGCAGGCCGCCGAGATGCGCCGCAACCGCCTCGCCCTCGTCGTCCCCGGCCCGCTCCACGCGGTCCTGCCGGCCGAGCGGCGGGCCGAGGTCTCCACGCTCGCCGGCTTCCTCGCCCGCCGAAGCGCCGCGGACGCGCTCACCCTCGCATCACGCTCCCGCGGTGGTTAGATTGGAGGGACCGCGCCGTCCGGCCCCGGCGGCGAAGAAGTGCGAGGCCCCCGATGCTGAACAAGATCAAGTGGACCCTGTACGCCGTCCTCGTGCTCGGCCTCTTCGCCTTCCTGCATTGGTCGCTGCCGCATTACGACGTCGCCCGCATCCTCGACACCGAAATCAAGCGCCAGGCGGTCGAGACCGAGAACGCCCAGGGCGAGACCGTCACCCGCACCGAGGACGTGCGCTACATCTCCACCGCGCGGCCCGACGGTTCGGTCTACGTCTACCGCAACCAGGACACCGGCTGGGGCTGGCCGCCCTACTTCAAGTTCGACAGCGCCAACCTCGCGGCCGAGGCCGACAACCACTCCTCCACCAAGGAGAACCCCGAGTGGTATTTCATCGAGCACTACGGCTGGCGCTTCACCCTGCTGAGCATGTTCCCGAACGCGATCGAGATCACGCCCGCCGAGGGGCCCGACGAGACCATCGTCCCGTGGTTCAACATCGCCGTCTACGCCTTGGTGCTCGGACTGCTGATCTACGTGCGCTGGCGCATCCGGCGGGGGCTGTCGTCGGCGGCGGACGAGATCGCGGACACCTGAGGCGGGCGGCGGGGCCGCGCCCGCCGCCCTCGCGGCGTCAGCCGGCCGCCCGGCCCGGCATCCGCTTCGGCGCGCCGGTCGCCATGTCGGTGCCGACGTAGGGCAGCCCGGCGGCCTTCCAGGCCCCGAAGCCGCCCTCCATGTGCGCCATCGGCCGGACCCCTTCCCCGAGGCAGAAGCCCGCCGTCTTCGACGAGCGCGCCCCCGAGCCGCAGTGGAACACCACCCGCTTCTCGCCCTGCGCGGGCAGATGCTCGGGGTTCAGGAACGCCATCGGCAGCAGCAGCGCGCCCTCGACGTGCTCGAACATGTATTCCTGCGGCGTGCGGACGTCGATCAGCACGATCTCGCGCTTCGCCATCGCCTCGGCGACCTCCTGCGGGGTCCAGTGCTCGAGCGGGCCGCTCGGGGTGTCTTCGGTGCGCATCGGGGGCTCCTCTCAGAAACGGTCGGCGGGGATCTTGTAGTAGCGGTGGCCGTCGTCCTCCGGCGCGGGCAGCCGCCCGCCGCGGAGGTTGACCTGCAGCGCGTGCAGCATCCGGTCGGGCAGCGCCAGCGTGGCGTCGCGCGCCTCGCGCCGTTCGACGAAGCCCGCCTCGGTGGCGTCGCCGCCCACATGCGGGTTCTTCGCCTCGTGCTCGGCCACCGTCGCCTCCCACGCCGGTCCCTCGCGCCCCTCGGCGCCGTAGTCGTGCCCGATGAAGAGACGCGTCCGCTTCGGCAGCGCCAGTATGGCCTGGATCGAGTCCCACAGCTCATGCGCCGAGCCGCCGGGGAAGTCGGCGCGCGAGGTGCCCACGTCGACATGCATCAGCGTGTCGTGCACGAAGGCCGCGTCCGAGCCCACGACATAGGTGATCGAGCCGAGCGTGTGCCCGGGCGAGAGCATCACCCGCACCGGCAGCCCGCCGATCTCGAAGGTGTCGCCGTCGGCGAACAGCCGGTCGAAGTCGGCGTCGGGGTCGAAGGCGTCCGGCGTGTTGTAGAACTCGCGCCAGAGGACGGCGATCTCCCTGACCTTCTCCCCGATCGCCGTCGGCGCGCCGAGGCGCTCCTTCAGCCGGGCCGAGGCCATCATGTGATCGGCGTGCGGATGGGTGTCGAGGATCCACTCGACCGTCAGCCCCGTCTCGGCGACGTAGGCGAGGATCTCGTCCATCGCCTCGGTCGAGGTGCGCGCCTCGCGCGGGTCGAAGTTCAGGACGACGTCGATCAGCGCCGCCCTGCCCGTCGCCGGGTCCGAGACGACGTACTGGATGCTGCCCGTGTCGGGCTCGTAGAAGCCCGCCACGTCGGGCGATCCGGGTCCGGTCGAAGGGCTGAGGCGCATCTCCGGCATCGTGCTCTCTCCTGTCGCATTCCTCGTCGCGAATACGATGTGGCGCCGGCCGGCGTCGGGGGCAAGCCCCGCGCGTCGGCCTCGCGCGTCGCGGGGCGGCTCAGACCCGCGGATAGCCGAGCCGGCCCACCGCCTCGCGGATCTCGTCCAGGATCGCCGGGTCGTCGATCGTCGCCGGCGCCTTGAAGTCCGCTCCGTCGCAGATCCTGGCCATGGTCGCGCGCAGGATCTTGCCGGAGCGGGTCTTGGGCAGCCGGTCCACCACCACGGCGAGCTTGAACGCCGCCACCGGCCCGATCTCGTCGCGGATGCGTTTCACGCATTCCGCCTCGATCTCCTCGGCGGGCCGGTTCACGCCCTTGGAGAGGCAGAGGAAGCCCATCGGCAGCTGCCCCTTCAGCTCGTCCGCCACCCCGATCACCGCGCATTCGGCGACGTCCGGGTGCCCCGCCAGCACCTCCTCCATGCCGCCCGTGCTCAGGCGGTGCCCGGCGACGTTGATGACGTCGTCGGTGCGCGCCATGATGTAGAGATAGCCGTCCTCGTCCAGCATCCCGGCGTCCCCGGTCTCGTAGTGGCCGGGGAAATGCTCGAGATAGCTCTTGCGGAAGCGGTCCTCCGCGCCCCAGAGCGTCGGCAGGCAGCCCGGCGGCAGCGGCAGCTTTACGGCGACCGCGCCGAGCGTGTTCGGGGCCACCGGCCGGCCGCCCTCGTCGAGGATCCGCACGTCGTAGCCCGGCATCGGCACGCTCGGAGAGCCGGTCTTGAGCGGCAGCAGCTCGATCCCGGCGGGATTGCCGGCGATGGCCCAGCCCGTCTCGGTCTGCCACCAGTGGTCGATCACCGGCACCTTCAGCTGATCGGCCGCCCAGTCCACGGTGTCGGGGTCGGCCCGTTCCCCGGCGAGGAACAGGTACTTCAGGCCCGAAAGGTCGTACTTCCTCACGAACTCGCCCTTCGGATCCTCCCGCTTGATCGCGCGGAAGGCCGTCGGCGCGGTGAAGAAGCTCCTGACCCCGTGTTCCTGGATCACCCGCCAGAAGGTGCCGGCGTCGGGCGTGCCCACGGGCTTGCCCTCGAACACGATGGAGGTGCAGCCCGCCAGCAGCGGCGCGTAGGCGATGTAGGAATGCCCCACCACCCAGCCGACGTCGGAGGCCGCCCAGAACACGTCGCCCGGCCCGCAGTCGTAGAGGTTGCGCATGGTCCATTCGAGCGCGACCGCGTGACCGGCGGAGGGCCGCACCACCCCCTTCGGCTGGCCGGTCGTGCCGGAGGTGTAGAGGACGTAGACCGGCTCCGCCCCGCCCACGGGCTCGCACGGCGCGGGCTCGGCCCCGTACTGAAAGGCGTGCCAGTCGAGGTCGCGCCCCTCCTCCAGCTTCGCCACCTCCTGCTCGCGCTGGAGGATGACGCAGAAGTCGGGCTTGTGGCTCGCCTGCGCGATCGCGCCGTCGAGCAGGGGCTTGTAGTGCACCACCCGTCCCGGCTCGATCCCGCAGGAGGCGGCGAGGATCGCCTTCGGCTTGGCGTCGTCGATCCGGACCGCGAGCTCATGCGCCGCGAAGCCGCCGAACACCACCGAATGGATCGCGCCGAGCCGGGCGCAGGCCAGCATCGCCTCCACCGCCTCCGGGACCATCGGCATGTAGATGACCACCCGGTCGCCCTTGGCCACGCCGCGCGCCTTCAACGCCCCGGCGAGGCTCGCGACCCGGTCCTTCAGCTCGGCATAGGTGACGACGTGCTTCGTGCCCGTCAGGGGGCTGTCGTGGATCAGGGCGGGCTGGCCGCCGCGCCCCGCCTCCACCCAGCGGTCGACGGCGTTCCAGCAGGTGTTCATCACCCCGTCGGCGTACCACTCGCCGTAGACGCCGCGTTCGGGGAAGAAGGCGCGGGAGGGCTTCTCGATCCAGTCGACGGCCTCGGCCGCCTGCATCCAGAAACCCTCGGGATCGGCCTTCCAGCCCTCGTAGACCTCGCGATAGCCCATGCGTCCCTCCTCGTCCGCGCCCTTGTCCGGGGCGCCTCGCCGTGTCTTCGCCCCGCGACCCGGCCCGCGTCATTGACCTGACGCAAAGCCGGCGCCCGCGCGGCCCTTCAAGTCGTCGCCGTCACGAATTGTTACGCCCGAACGGCGCCGTCTTGACGTTTTTCACAACCCGCATGAAATCACCCTCGCCGAACGCCGCATGGGGCGGCGCTCGTGAAGTGAAGGAACAGTCGCCATGGCCGAGAAGCCCAAGGGCGGCGCGAAGCCCGGCTCGACCACCAAGAAGAAGTGACGGCCCGCCGGCCGCCTCGGCCGGCCCGTCGACCCACGCCGCCCGCCGCCCTGGCCTGAGGGCGGCGCCGGGCGGGCGCCCCGCTCCCCTCGCCGGCGGCGCGCCCTCGGGCGGTCCGCGGCGCCGCCGTCCGGCCGGCGCCGCGTCTCTCCCCCCTTCACGCATAGCTGCGCACCGGCGTCCCGGCGAGCGCGGCGATGTTCAGCAGCCCCCGGGCCGTGACCGAGGGCGTCACGATATGCGCCCGGTTGCCCATCCCCATCAGGATCGGCCCGACCTCGATCGCGCCCGCCATCTGCTTGAGGATGTTGCGCATCCCCGACGCCGCGTCGGCGTTGGGCAGGATCAGCACGTTCGCCGCGCCCTCCAGCCGGCTATGCGGCATGATCCGCGCCCGGATCTCGGGGTCGAGCGCGGCGTCGGCGTGCATCTCGCCCTCGTAGACGAAGCTCCGCGGCTCGGAATCGAGGATCTCCATCGCCCGGCGCATCTTGCGCCCGGACTCGGTGTCGAGATTGCCGAACTGGCTGTGACTCAGCAGCGCCACCTTCGGCTCGAGGCCGAAGCGCCGGCAGTGCCGCGCCGCGCCGACGGCGATCTCCGCCACCTCCTCGGCCGTCGGGTCCGGATGCACGTGCGTGTCGCCGATGAAGACGGTGCCGCGCTCCGCCAGCATCAGGCTGACCGCGCCGACCGGATGCATGCCCTTCTCCGCCAGCACCTGGCGGATGTAGTTGAGGTGCCAGAGATACTGCCCGAAGCTGCCGCAGATCAGGCTGTCCGCCTCCTCGCGCCGCACCATCACCGCGCCGATGGCGGTCGAGTTGGTGCGCATGATCGCCCGCGCCAGGTCCGGCGTCACGCCGCGCCGCGCCATCAGGCCGTGATAGGTCTCCCAGTACTCGCGGTAGCGCGGATCGTCCTGCGGGTTCACCACCGCCACGTCGTCGCCCGGACGCAGCGGCAGGCCGATGCGCTCGATGTTGCGGGCGATGATCTCCGGGCGGCCGATCAGGATGGGCCGGTCCGTCGTCTCCTCCAGCAGCGCGTTGGCCGCGCGCAGCACCCGCTCGTCCTCGCCCTCGGCGAAGACGATGCGCCGGCCGGCGTGGGCCGCGGCCTCGAACACCGGGCGCATCACGAAGGCCGAGCGGAACACCGAGCCCTCGAGCCGGTCGCGGTAGGCGTCGAGATCCGCGATCGGCCGCGTCGCGACGCCCGAGGCCATCGCCGCCTCGGCGACGGCGCTCGCCACCGCCGGCAGCAGCCGCCGGTCGAACGGCTTGGGGATCAGGTAGTCCGGCCCGAACACCAGCCGCTCGCCCGAATAGGCCGCCGCCGCCTCGGCGCTGCCCGACTGCATGGCGAGATCCGCGATCGCCTTGACGCAGGCCACCTTCATCGGCTCGTCGATCTCCGTCGCGCCGACGTCTAGGGCGCCGCGGAAGATGAACGGAAAGCAGAGCACGTTGTTGACCTGGTTCGGATAATCGGAACGCCCCGTCGCGACGATCGCCTCCGGGTTCCCCTCCCGCGCCGCCTCCGGACGGATCTCGGGCTCGGGGTTGGCGAGCGCGAAGACGATGGGCTTCGACCCCATCCGCGCCACGTCCGCCGCCGTCAGCACGCCGGGCGCCGAGAGGCCGAGGAAGAGGTCCGCCCCCTCGATCACGTCGCCGACCGCGCCGCCCTCCGGTCCCGGCTGCGCGAAGCGCGCCTTCTGCGGGCTCATGTCGATCTCGCGCCCCTCGGTCACGAGGCCGTGCACGTCCAGCAGCCACACGTTCTCGCGCTTCACGCCCATCGTCACCAGCAGCTCGAGGCAGGCGATTCCCGCCGCCCCGCCGCCGGTGGAGACGACCTTCAGATCCTCGAAGCGCTTGCCCGCGACGCGGAGCGCGTTGTAGGCGGCCGCGCCCACCACGATCGCCGTGCCGTGCTGGTCGTCATGGAAGACCGGGATGTTCATCCGATCGCGGCAGAGCCGCTCGACGATGAAGCAGTCCGGCGCCTTTATGTCCTCGAGGTTGATCGCCCCGAAGCTCGGCTCCAGCGAGGCCACGATCTCGGCCAGCTTCGCCGGATCGCGCTCGTCCACCTCGAGATCGAAGCAGTCGATGTCGGCGAACTTCTTGAAGAGCACCGCCTTGCCCTCCATCACCGGCTTGGAGGCGGCGGCCCCGATGTCGCCGAGCCCGAGCACCGCGCTGCCGTTGGTCACGACGGCGACGAGATTGCCGCGCGAGGTGTATTTCCACGTCGCCGCCGGATCGGCCTTGATCTCGAGGCACGCCTCCGCGACGCCGGGCGAGTAGGCGCGACTGAGGTCGCGCTGGTTCGCCAGCGGCTTGGTCGCCCGGATCTCCAGCTTCCCGGGCCGCGGCTCGGCATGGTAGTCCAGCGCCGCCTGGCGCGCCGCGTCGATGCGCTCGTCCATGCGCTCCTCCCTCTCCGCCGGGTTTCGCCCCGGCCTGTCGCGTTCCGCCCCTCGGCGGGGCTGCGCGCCGCTCGGGGAGCCTCCGGCCCCCGCTCGCGGCGCGCGTCGGCGCGTGCCGCGCCTCCCGCTAACCCCGCCGCCCGTCGCGGAACGGCGAGAGCACCGCGTGCAGCGTGCGGTGCGCCGGCGCCGCCAGCCCGTGCGTCGCCGAGAGCCGCGCCACGGCGCCCGACAGCCAGTCCACCTCCAGCGGCCGACCGGCCGCGAGATCGTTCGCCTGGCTCGCGCGCATGGCGTCCGGCAGGGCGCGCACGAAGTCCAGCGCCTTGGCCTCGTCGGCCTCGCTCACGTCCGCGCCCTCGGCCCGCGCCAGTCGGCCGACCTCGCCCACGCAGTCGGCCAGGAGCGCCGAAAGCTCGGGCCGCGCCCGGATCTCCGCCGCGTCGCAGCGCGCCGCCGCCGTGATCCCCGCGAAGGTCGAGAGGAACATGAACTTGAGCCAGAGCTCGCGCGTCACGTCCTCCGGCACGCCCGCGTCGACGCCCTCGACCGCCATCGCCTCGGCGATGGCCAGCGCCCGGTCGCTCCGCGCTCCGCCCCGCTCGGCGAAGCGGAAGCGCGCGAAGTCGCCGGTCTGGCGGATCACGCCGGGCTCGCGCACGAAGACCGAGATCTGGCAGAGCCCTTCCAGCACCCGGCCCGCGCCCAGCATCGCCTCCAGCCGCGCCGACGCCTCGACGCCGTTGAGGAACGGGATCACCACCGTCTCCGGCCCCATCAGGGGCGCGCAGAGCGGCGCGACCGTCTCCAGGTCCTGCGCCTTCACCGCGAACAGCACCACGTCCACCGGGCCGAGCGCCGCGGGATCGTCCGAGGCCGCCGCCGGCCTCGCGACCGTCTCGCCGTCGCCCGTCACCAGCCTG
>DATFKM010000494.1:0-9106 GCA_035268645.1 Paracoccaceae bacterium
AAGGCCGGCACCCGTCCCTGCGTCGGCCGGATCGTCGCGAGCCCGTTGCAATGCGCCGGCCAGCGCAGGCTCCCGCCGATGTCGTTGCCGTGCCCGATGCAGCCGATGCCGAGCGCCGTCGCCGCCCCGGCCCCGCCCGAGGAGCCGCCGCAGGTGATCGAGGCGTCCCACGGGTTCCGCGTCTCGCCATGCACCGGGTTGTCGGTATGCGCCCGCATCGAGAACTCGGGCGTGTTGGTCAGCCCGAGACACGTCGCCCCGGCGCCGAGCAGGTTCGCCACCACCGGCGCATGCGCCGGCGCCACCAGGGGCGCGTTCGCGGCCACGCCGTTGAGGTTGGGCCGGCCCTCGAAATCCACGTTCTCCTTGATCGTGATCGGCACGCCGGCGAGCGCGTCCAGCCGCCGGCCCCGCGCCCGGGCGCGGTCCGTCGCGCGCGCCGCCGCCAGCGCCTCCTCGCTCATGTCGACGACCACCGCGTTCACCGCCGGGTTCGCCGCGCGCATCCGCTCCAGATGCGCCTCGGCCACCGCCTCGGCCGAGATCTCGCCCTCGCGGATCGCCGCCGCCGTCCGCACCGCGGACCACTGCCAGACCGGATCGCCCATGCGCCTCGCGCCTCCCTCTCTCGCCCTCTCGGATCGCGCCACGCTAGGCCGCGCCGCCGGCCGCCGCCAGCACCCCCGCGCAGATCGCCCTTGACGCGAGCCTCGCTCGGCCTCATCCCCGCTTACGGGAGCGATCGGGCGGGGCGGCGCGGAGGGGCGCATGGCCCGCATCCTCGTGGCGGCCTCGACCGCCTTCGACCTGACCGAAGCGGCCGCCGGCCTCGGGCGCGCCGCGGGCGCGGCCCTCGGCGGGGCCGCCTACGCCTGGGCCTCGCCCGCCGGCCTCGCCTGGCGCGCGGACCTCGCGCCGGGCGCGCTCCGCCTCGCGCCCGACGGCGCACCCTCCGGCGCCCCCTCGCGCCTTCGCCTCGGACCGCCCGAGGCGCCCCTCCTCGACCTCGCGGCCGAGACCGGCGCGCTCCCGCTCGACCTCGCCGCCCTCGCCGGCCCCGCCCCCGCCGCGGCGGACGGCCTCGATCCCGCCCTCGCCGGCGCCGACGAAATCCGCGTCGACGGACCCGGCTTCGTCCTCTTCGCCGCCGACGGCGTCCTCGCCCGCGACCGGGCGGCCGGCGCCGACGACCGCCTCCTCGCCGCCGGCCACGGCGAACGCCGCCTCTCCGGCGACGTGATCCTCGCCGCTCTCTCGGCCGGGACCGTCGCCGCCGGCGACGACCGCATCGTCGCCCGCACAAGCGGCGCGACCGCGCTCTGGGGCGACGCCCTGCGCCTCGTCGAGCGCGCGCCCGGCGGCCGGTTCGAGGGCGGAGACGACCGCCTCGTCGCCACCGGCGTCGGGGACGTCCCGCGCCTCCTGATCGGCGACGCCGGCACGGTCGAGGGCGGCTGGACCCTCGCCGCCGGCGCCGACGCGCTGAAGGGCGGGCGCGGACGCGACGGCCTCGTCGGCGACGCCGTCTCCGTCGGCCCCGGCGCCCGCGTCGAGGGCGGCGACGACCGACTCCGCGGCGGCGGCGGCGACGACGTGCTGCACGGCGACGTGGAGGCCCTGCGCGGCGGCGTTCTCGCGCCAGGCGACGACACGCTGCAAGGCGGCCGCGGCGACGATCTTCTCGTCGGCGACGTCCGCCGCCGCGACCCGGGCTCGCGCCTCGAAGGCGGCGGCAGCGACGCGCTCCGCGGCGGCGCCGGCGACGACCGCCTCCGCGCCGGGCCCGGACGCGACGCAGCCGACGGCGGCGCCGGGCGCGACCGCCTCGACGGCGGCGCGGGCCGCGACGCGCTCGACGGCGGACCGGGCCGCGACCGACTGGAAGGCGGCGCCGGGCGCGACCGCCTCGACGGCGGCCGGGGGCGGGACAGGATGGACGGCGAGGGCGGCGCGGACCGGCTCGACGGCGGCCCCGGCCGCGACCGCCTCGAGGGCGGCGCCGGTCGCGACCGCCTCGAGGGCGGCCGCGGCGACGACCGCCTCGCCGGCGGCGCGGGGGCCGACCTGTTCCGCTTCCGCCGCGGCGACGGCCACGACGAGATAGCGGACTTCCGCCCAGGCAAGGACGCGCTGCACCTCGCCCGCGGCCTCGACCCGTTCGAGGCCGAACCGATCCGGGGCGGCGTCCGCCTCGTCTCCGAAGACGTCACGGTGGACCTGCCCGGCGTGACCTCGGCCGAGCTCGCGGCTCTCGACCCGGACTGGCTCGCCTGACCCCTCAGGCCGCCAGACGCCGCGCCGCGCGCGCCCGCGCCGCCTCGCCGAAGGCCGCATAGAGCGGCCGCGAGACCGGATCCTCCCAGGCCTTCCATTCGGCATGCCACTGCACGCCGAGCGCGAAGCCCCGCGCCTCGCGGATCGTCACGGCCTCGGGCGTCGAATCCTCCGCCCGCCCCTCGACGGCGACGCGCGGGCCGGGCTCCGTCACCCCTTGCCCGTGCAGCGTGTTGGTCATCACCTCGGTCGACCCGAACAGCCGCGCGAAGGTCCCGCCCGGCTCCAGGATCACCTTGTGGCGCAGCGCGAACTTCTCCTCGAGCGTGCCGTCGGGCGGCATGCGGTGGTTCATCCGCCCCGGCAGCTCCCGGATCTCGGGATGCAGCGTCGCGCCGAAGGCGACCGCCAGCTCCTGGAACCCGCGGCAGATGCCGAGCACCGGCGCCCCCGCCTCCACCGCCGCGCGGATCAGCGGCAGCGCCACGCCGTCCCGGTCCGGGTCGAACGGCCCGTGCGCCTCGGTCTCGTCCTCGCCGTAATGCGAAGGGTGCACGTTGGCGCGCCCGCCGGTGAGCAGAAAGCCGTCGCAGGCCTCCAGCAGCGCGCCCACGTCCGCGGCCTCCGGACAGGCCGGAATGCCCAACGGCAGCGCGTCGGCCGCCAGGGCCACGGCGCGCATGTTCATCTGGCCGACCGCGGTGGTCTCGTACTGATCGTTGATCAGGAAGCGGTTGCCGAGGACCCCGATCACGGGGCGTGCCGCGCGTCCGGGCATGGCTGATCCCTCCGTTGCCGCGGGAAACCTACCCCGCCGCGTCCCGCAGGCCAAGGGCGCGCTTGATCCCGGCCGCGGACGCGGTCACACCTCCGCTCCCGAACGGCCCCGACGCAGACCGGAGGACAGGATGAGCCACACCCCCCACGAACTCGCCGAGATGATGCCCGACCTCGCCGAGAGGATCCACGAGCGCAAGGCCACCGACGCCCATTTCGCGCGGCTGGCGGACGACTACCACGCGCTCAACCGCGAGATCCATCGCGCCGAGACCGACGTGCAGCCCACCAGCGAGCCGGCGCTCGAGGACATGAAGAAGCGCCGGCTGGCCCTGCTGGACGAGATCCGGGCGATGCTCGCCGCCTGAACGGCGAGGGGCCCCGCCGCGCCCAGCCCCCGGCGCGGCGGGGCGAGAACCGCCTCAGCGCGCGGCGCGCCGGCGGCGGGCGTAGAGGCCCAGCGCCGCGATCCCGGTCGCGGCGAGGGGCAAGGCGGCGGGAAGCGGCACCGCCGGCGGCTGCTCGGTGATCGGCGGCAGCGAGGGCGGCGGCGGGAAGCCCCCGGTCGCCAGCGCGTCCGAGCAGCCGGAGCAGCCCTCCACGTCGATCGAGCGGACATGCAGGCCGACCCGCACCAGCCCGCTCGACGTCGCGGCCCGCAGATCCGCGAAGCTCACGTCGTCCGCATAGGTCAGGCGCACGCCGAAGGTCTCGCCGGCGTTGATCCCGTAGAGGTTTCCCTTGCCGGTGCGTCGCTCGAAGGCGAGGTCGGCGTCGAAGACCGGCGTCAGGTTCCCGCCCTGGGGCAGGTTGAGCTTCTTGCCGGGGTCGTAGGCCACGATCCCGACATTGCCGAGATTCAGGTCGCCCTCGTCCGCGAGCCGGAACAGGCCCCCCGATTCGACGAATATCGCGCCGACATGGGGATCCCCCGCCCCCGAAAGCCCCGGCCCGGCCGAGACCGAGAGCCGGAAGGCGTCTGCGTCGATCGACTCGAAGCGGGCCAGGAAGTCGCCCGCGAACGGGTCGACGGCGATCTCGGAGCCCGTGCCCGAGGAGGCGATGTTGGTGAACGGCAGCTCGAAGGGCATATCCGTCGGAATCGCATGAGCGGCGGATGCGAAGAGGCTCGCCGCCGCGACGGCGGACAGCAGGGGAATGCAGCGCATGTGGAATCTCCTGGCGCGGCCTCTCAATCACCGGGGGCCGCAGGCTGACGCATCAAGAGACGCAAATCAGACGGAAAGACACGAACGCACTGAATTGCGCGTCCTCTAACATGCTGCCGTCCCTCGACAAACTTGATGTTGCTGGAAGCTCGCGCCGCCGCGAGGTCCGATCGCCCCGGAACGGCGCAGGCCGTCACGCCGGAACCGACCTCGCACACGAAAACGCCGGGGGCGCGATGCGCCCCCGGCGTTCGGCAGGGCTTCGTCTCGATCGAGGGTCGGTCAGGCCGGCTTGCGCCGACGCCGCGCGAACCAGCCGAGCCCGAACATCGCCGTCGCCGCCAGCGGAAGCGCCGCCGGCACGGGAACGGGGGTTTCGGTGATCGGCGGCGGAGGCGGCACCTGCGTGTCGAAGAAGGTGATGTGCGAGAGCCCCTGTCCATTCGTGAACCATTCGGCGGAATCGCCGACACCCGCAAATGCGGGCCCGTCCTTGATGAACAAGGTGAAGCCGGAACCCGCCTTGGTGGCGAAGGCCGTCACCCCGGGATCCACGTCGTCGTCCGGCGTATATTGCCAAGTGCCCGAGAGGCCTTCGCCGTCGTCGCTGAACACGTCGAAGAAGACCTCGAATTCATCACCGGTAATGGTGGTGAAGCTCGAATTGATCTCGGTGGACGTGATGACGAAGCTCCCTTCAACCACCCCGTAATTAAATTTCACGATCCCCGGCGACCCGTTGATGGAGCAGGTCTCGAGCGAGTTGATGTCTCTGCAGTCGTTGCCCTCCCCATTGAAAGCGTCGTAGGTCGACAGGGCCCACGCTGGCGCAGCCATCGCGCCGAACCCCATGGCCATCATGATCAATCTCATGCCGCGCATGCCGTCATCCCCCAGATTTCCGCTTCGTCGGCGGACCTGCCCGGCCGACCGAAGCACGCAGCGCCAAGACGCAAATCGGGATGAACACGCTACGAGGAAGAGGCCACGAAACACGGCCTCTGCACCAATCTAGCTTTATCTATATCGTCATTTCCGTCGGGTCGACGATCCCCGCGGCATCACCCCGCGTCGCCCGAGAGCCCCGCCGCCGCGATGCCGGCCAGCGCCGCCGCCTCGTCGGCGTCCGAGGCGTCGCCCGAGACGCCGACCGCGCCGATCACCGCGCCGGCCTCGCCCTTCACCAGCACGCCCCCCGGCACCGGCACCAGCGCGCCTCCGAAGGCCGCGCCGGCGGCGGCGACGAAATAGGCCTGCGCCTCCGCCCGCGCCATCAGCGCCCGGCTGCCCGTGCCGAGCATCACCGCGCCATGCGCCTTGCCGTGCGCGATCTCGAAGCGCCCCGGGCTCGCGCCGTCCTCGCGCGAGAAGGCGACCAGCCGACCGCCCGCGTCCAGCACGCAGACCGCGAGCGGCTTCAGTCCCGCCTCGCGCCCCTTCGCGAACGCCCCCTCCAGGATCGCCGTCGCCTGCGCCTGCGTCACCATCACGCCGCCTCCCCGTCCATCTTCTTGCGCTCGAGGCGCCATTCGTGCAGCGCCGGCTCGGTGTAGCCCGACGGCGCCTCGCAGCCCTTGAACACCAGATCGCAGGCCGCCTTGAAGGCCGGCCCGTCGAAGGCCGGCGCCATCGGGCGGTAGGCCGGATCGTCGGCGTTCTGGCGGTCCACCACCTCGGCCATCCGCTTCAGCGTCGCCATGACCTCGTCCTCGCTCACCACGCCGTGGCGCAGCCAGTTGGCGATGTGCTGGGAGCTGATCCGGCAGGTGGCGCGGTCCTCCATCAGCCCGACGTCGTGGATGTCCGGCACCTTGGAGCAGCCGACCCCCTGATCGACCCAGCGCACCACGTAGCCGAGGATGCCCTGCGCGTTGTTCTCGATCTCGGCGCGGACCTCGTCCTCGGACCAGTTCGGCCGGTCGGCGAGCGGGATCGTCAGCAGATCGCCCAGCGTGCCGCGCACCTTGCCGCGCAGCCCCTCCTGCACCGCATGCACGTCGACCTCGTGATAATGCGTCGCGTGCAGCACCGCGGCCGTCGGGCTCGGCACCCAGGCGCAGGTCGCGCCCGCCTTCGGATGGCCGATCTTCTCCTCCAGCATCGCCGCCATGCGGTCCGGCATGGCCCACATGCCCTTGCCGATCTGCGCCCGGCCCTTCAGCCCGCAGGCGAGGCCGACGTCGACGTTGCGCGCCTCGTAGGCGGCGATCCAGGGCTGCGACTTCATCTCCGCCTTGCGGACCATCGCCCCGGCTTCCATCGAGGTGTGGATCTCGTCGCCGGTGCGATCGAGGAAGCCGGTGTTGATGAACGCCACCCGCGACTTCGCGGCCCGGATGCAGGCCTTGAGGTTGACCGAGGTGCGCCGCTCCTCGTCCATGATCCCCATCTTCACCGTGTTCCGCGGCAGGCCGAGCGCGTCCTCGACCCGGTCGAACACCTCGGCGACGTAGGCGACCTCCTCCGGACCGTGCATCTTCGGGCAGACCACGTAGATCGAGCCCGCGGGCGAATTGGCGCGCGGCCCGTTCAGGTCGTGCATGGCGCAGAGCACCGTGCAGAAGGCGTCGAGCGCCTGCTCCTGGATCTCGGCGCCGTCGCGGTCCAGCACCGCCGGCGTCTCCATCAGCAGGCCCACGTTGCGCACCAGCATCAGGCTGCGGCCCTTCAGCGTCAGGCTCGAGCCGTCGGGGGCCGAATACTCCCGGTCCGGGTTCATCGCCCGCGTGAAGCTCTCGCCGCCCTTGGTCACCGTCTCCGTCAGATCGCCCCGGCAGAGCCCGAGCCAGTTGCGGTACGCGAGCGTCTTGTCGGCCGCGTCCACCGCCGCGATCGAATCCTCGCAGTCCATGATGGTGGAGACCGCGGCCTCCATCAGCACGTCCGCGAGGCCCATCGGATCGTCCCGGCCGATGGCGTGGGCGCGGTCGAGCCGCAGTTCCGCATGCAGCCCGTGCCGGCGCAGCAGCACCCCCTCCGGGGCCGCCGCATCGCCGCGCCAGCCCGCCAGGGCGCCCGCGTCGCGCAGCGTCGCCGTCGCCGTCTCCGCCCCCGGCGCCTCTGCGTCGGAGAGGAACGAGCCCTCCACCAGCGTCGCCGTCAGGCGGCCCTCGATCACCGCCAGCTCGACCACCTCGGTCCAGCTCCCCTCGCTCAGCGGAAAGCGCTCGTCGAGGAACCCCTTGGCCCAGGCGATCACCCGCTCGCCCCGCGCCGGGTCGTAGCCGCCGCCCTCCGGCAGGTCGCCCATCGCGTCGGTGCCGTAGAGCGCGTCGTAGAGCGAGCCCCAGCGCGCGTTCGCGGCGTTCAGCGCGTAGCGGGCGTTGGTCACCGGAACCACCAGCTGCGGACCGGGAACCTCGGCGATCTCAGGATCGACATGCGCCGTCGACACCTCGAAGTCGGGCCCCTCCGGCACGAGATAGCCGATCTCCTGAAGAAAGGCGCGATGGTCGTCGGCGCTCGAGGCCGCGCCGCGCCGGCGCTCGTGCCACTCGTCGATGCGACGCTGCATCTCCTCGCGCGCCGCCAGCAGCGCCCGATGCCGCGGACCCATTTCGTGCACGACCCCGGCGAGGCCGCGCCAGAAGGCGTCCCGGTCCGCGCCGGAAGCCGGCAGGGCCTCGCGCTCGATGAATTCGTGAAGCGTCTCGGAGACCTGCAGGCCCTCGACCTCGATCCGACGTTCCATGCCGCGCGACTCCCCTTGAATGACGTTTCCGCGAACATACGGACGCCGTGGCGCGGCGCCATCGAATTCGGATGCGCTTTTCGCTTGACGGAACGCGGCCCGCATCACGCGCCGCTGACGCCGACGTCACCGGTGGCGAGCGGACGCGAGGGAATGCGCCCCCTTTCCGCCGCGTTCTCCGTCCATCTCCGCTCATGCGAGCGGCTCGCAACAGGGAGAATGAAGGGATGCGCGACATCGAAGGCACGCGGCGCGGCGAGGGTCTGAGAGGCGACGACCGCGACGAGGACATCCATGGCAGGGGCGGCGCCGACCGCCTCCTGGGGCGCGGCGGCGACGACGAGCTGAGCGGCGGGCGCGGGCGCGACACGCTCGACGGCGGCCCGGGCGACGACGAGCTGGACGGCGGCGGCGGGCGCGACCGCTACGTCTGGGGCGCCGGTCACGACGAGATCCACTGGCGACCGAACGACGCGAGCGTCACGGTCGGGCCGGAGATCGGCATCGACGACTTCGCGACGCTGCGGTCCCTCGCCCGCTCCGCGGACGACGGCGACGACGTGCTGATCGAGGTCTCGGACGACCACTCCCTCCGCCTCGAGGACGTCCCGCTGTCCGCCTTCTCGGAAGACATGTTCCGCTTCGAGGCGTCCGGCACGGACGCCGCCCGGTGGCGCCGCTGGGACGAGGGGCGCAGCGGCGACGACGACCACGGACACGACGACGACGCATATGACGACCATGACGATGACGGATACGGCGACCACGACGACGACGACGACCGCGGCGGCGGCGGCGGCGGTCGCCGGCGCGGCGACGACGACGGCCGCGACATCGAGGGGTCGAACCGCGACGAGCGGCTCGTCGGCGGCCGCCGCGACGACGACGTCGACGGCGGGGGCGGCGACGACGCGATCCGCGGCCGGCGCGGCGACGACGACCTCGACGGCGGATCGGGCGCCGACACGATCCGCGGCGGCCCCGGCCGCGACGACATCGACGGAGAGGAAGGCGACGACCTGCTCGACGGCGGCGGCGGACGCGACGACATCGACGGCGGCGAGGGCGACGACGAGATCCGCGGCGGCGGCGGCGACGACGTGCTGCGCGGCGATGCCGGCAACGACCGGCTGTTCGGAGAGGACGGCGCGGATCGCCTGGCGGGCGGCGACGGGGCCGACCGGCTGTTCGGCGG
>DATFKM010000495.1:0-7469 GCA_035268645.1 Paracoccaceae bacterium
ACGGCGGGCCGGGGGCGCCGGCCTTCCTCTACGTCGCGCCCGGGTTGCAGGAGGCCGCGGCGCCGGCTTTGGCGGGCTGGTTCGGGCATGCCGAGCCCTTCGCCTTCGAGCCCGGCTGGCGGCCGGCGGAGGGGATCGACCGGATGCTGGTCGGCACGCCGCCGGTGCTGTCGATGACGGCCCTCGACGCGGCCTTGGAGGTCTGGGAGGGGGTGGACCTCGGCGCCGTCAGGGCGCGCTCGGAGGCGCTGACTCGGCGTTTCGTCGAGGCGGTGGAGGCGCGGTGTTCGGGTATCGTTCTCGCCTCGCCGCGCGATCCGGCGGCGCGGGGGTCGCAGGTGAGCTTCCGGCATCCGGAGGGCTACGCGGTGATGCGGGCGCTGATCGAGCGCGGGGTGATCGGCGACTTCCGGGCGCCGGACCTGATGCGCTTCGGCTTCGCGCCGCTCTACGTCACCGAGGCCGACGTCGACCGGGCGGCGGAGGTGCTGGGCGAGGTGCTGGAGACGCGGGCCTGGAACCGGCCGGAGTACAAGGCGCGGGCCAAGGTGACGTGAGCGACCCCTACGATCCGGCGGAGGAAGGGGCCGAGGGCGACTTCTCCCGCCGCATGTCCTACGGGGACTATCTGAAGCTCGACCGCGTGCTCTCGGCGCAGGATCCGCTGAGCGACGCGCATGACGAGATGCTGTTCATCGTGCAGCATCAGACCTCCGAGCTCTGGATGAAGCTGGCGCTGCACGAATTGGAGGCGGCGCGGGCGGCGATCCTCGCGGGGGATCTGGCGCCGGCCTTCAAGATGCTGGCGCGGGTCGGGCGGATCTTCGAGCAGCTCAACTCGGCCTGGGACGTGCTGCGCACGATGACGCCGAGCGACTACACGCGGTTCCGCGAGGCGCTGGGCGCGAGCTCCGGCTTCCAGAGCCTTCAGTACCGGCGGATCGAGTTCCTGGTGGGCAACCGCAACCCGGCGATGATCCGCCCGCACGCGCACCGGCCGGAGGACGCGGCGGCGCTGGAGGCGGAATGCCGGCGGCCGAGCCTCTACGACGCCGCGCTGTCGCGGCTGGCGGCGGCGGGGCTGCTGGAGGGCTGGGAGCGGGACTGGGCCGCGCCCTACGCGCCGTCGGAGGCGGTCGAGGCGGCGTGGGAGACGGTGTATCGCGCGCCGGAGGCGCATTGGCGGCTCTACGAGCTCGCCGAGAAGCTGGTGGATTTCGAGGACTGGTTCCGCCGCTGGCGCTTCAACCACGTCACCACGGTCGAGCGGGTGATCGGCTTCAAGCGCGGGACCGGGGGCACCTCGGGCGTCGGCTATCTCAGGCGGATGCTGGAGGTGGTGCTGTTCCCCGAGCTCTGGAGCGTGCGCGGGCGGCTATGAGGCGCCGAGGCGGCCGCGCGTCGCGAGCAGGAGCGCGGCGACGGTGACGGCGAGGGCGGCGGTCATCAGCGAGAGGAGGGCGAGATAGGTCTCGCCGGTCAGCGCCTCCGGCCGCACCGGGATCGTGCCGTTGGCGGCGTTCCAGCCGCCGTGCAGCAGCACGCAGAGCAGGAGGCTGCGCGTCCGGTTCCAGAGCCAGGCGTACCAGAAGGCGTGAAGCGTGATGGAGAGGAGCGTGATCCCCGCCGCTAGGGCGAGGGTCGCGGGGGTCAGCGCGGCGCGCAGTTCCGACGAGGCGAGGAGCAGCGGCGCGTGCCAGAGCGCCCATACGAGGCCGAGCAGGGCCGTCGCCGCGGCGGGATGCAGGCGGCGCTGCAGTTCGGGCTGGGCGAGGCCGCGCCAGCCGGGCTCCTCGTTGCCGCCGCCGATCAGCGCGAGGACGACGAACGACGGCGCCCAGGCCGCGAGACGGTCGGGCAGGAGGGCGGGCTCGACCGGGCCGCCGAGGGCGGCGAAGCCCGCCGTGACCGCCGCGACGACGGCGGGCGGGAGCAGGAGCGCGGCGGCCCAGGCGCGCGGGCCGCAGCGCCAGACGAGGAGCCCGGAGAGCCAGGGGCGCAGCGGGCGGCCGGCGAGGGCGAGCGTGGCCGCGGCGGCGAGGGCGGGGCCGAAGCCGCCGGCGTAATAGGCGAGCGTGCCGGCGGCGGACCCCGGCAGCGCGGCGGCCAGGCCCCAGGCGCTCCAGGACCAGGCGTAGGCGAGGGCGACGAAGGTCGCGACCGGGCGGCGCCGGGCGAGGGGCGTGTGGGGCGGCATGGGGCGAGGATGGCGCCCCGGCGCGGCGCGGTCGAGCGCCGCCGGGTCTTGCCGCCGCGCGCGCCCCGGCCGAGAGTGCGCCGCGGAAGGGGCGCGCCCGAGACGCCCCCGGGGATCGAAGGGGAGGGACGCCATGACGGCGCCGGTCAACGGATTCAAGCGGCGGCTCGCGGGCGAGGGGGGGACGCTGCACGGCTTCTGGCTCTCGCTCGCCTCGGAGGGGACGGCGGAGCTGCTGGCGGGGTCCGGCGCGGATTTCGTGGTGGTGGACGGCGAGCATGCGCCGAACGACCTCGACCTGATGCGCCGGGGGCTGATGGCCGCCGAGCTCGGCGCCGCGCGGGGCGAGACGCAGATCGTCGCGCGCTCGCCGATCAACGAGGCCTGGGTGATCAAGCAGCTGATGGACGCCGGCGCGCGCTCGTTGATCGTGCCGATGGTGGACACGCCCGAGGAGGCCGAGGCGGCGGCGAAGGCGATGCGCTTTCCGCCGGAGGGGAACCGCGGCGTCGCCGGAGGCACGCGCGCCTCGGGCTACGGGCGGATTCCGGACTACCTGACGACGGCGAACGAGCAGGCCTGCTGCATCGTGCAGATCGAGAGCCGCACGGCGGTCGACAATCTCGAGGCGATCGCGGCGGTGGAGGGGGTGGACGGCCTCTTCATCGGGCCGAACGACCTTTCGGCCTCCTACGGCTTCCTCGGCGCCACGGAATCGCCCGAGATGGAGAGCCGGATCGAGGAGGTGATCGGCCGCATCAACGCGACCGGGAAGGCGAGCTGCATCCTCGCCTTCAGGCCGGCGACGGCGCTGCGTTATCGCGGCTACGGGGCCCGGATGGTGGTGGTCGGCTCCGACACGTCGCTGCTGACGGTGGGGGCGGGAGCGCTTCTGTCGGAGTTCCGCTGAGGGGTCCGGGGGCGCTTGACCCCCGGCGCGGGCGTCGCTATCTCCCGCGCGGCGTGGCGGAGTAGCTCAGTTGGTTAGAGCAGCGGAATCATAATCCGCGTGTCGGGGGTTCAAGTCCCTCCTCCGCTACCAGCGTCCCTTCACCTCGGGCTGCGCGGCCGGCTGGCGGCCGATCGCCGTGTTCGGTCTCGCCGAGGCGCCGCGATCAGGAGGCGGCGTCCGCCTCGCGTTCGGACTCCCGCTCGGCCTCGCCCTGTTCCGCGGCCCAGACGCCCGCCGCCTCCACCGCCACGGGGGACGCCGTGGGCAGGACGCTGAGATAGCTCTCGGTCTCGTCCGCCGGCGCGGCCGAGCGCTGCGTCATGCGGTAGAGCGCGTAGAGCGCGATGGCCGCGAAGGTGGCGCCGAGCACCAGCCAGAACGCGAACGGTCCGAGTGCCTGCATCGCCCAGCCGGCCGCCAGCGGCCCGGCGATCGCGCCCAGACCGAAGGTGAAGACGAGGCCGCCGGACGCCGCCGGCATGTCCTCGGCCGAGAGGAAGTCGTTGGTGTAGGCCAGAAACAGCGCATAGAGCGGCGTCGTGACGCCGCCGGCGAAGAAGGCGGCCGCCATCAGGGGGCGCGGATCGTCGCCGAGCAGCCAGCCGAGCCCGCAGGACGTCGCCCCGAGGGCCGCCGCCCCGAAGATCAGCTTGCGCCGGTCCATCTGGTCCGAGAGCCAGCCGATGGGATATTG
This sequence comes from Paracoccaceae bacterium, assembly GCA_035268645.1. Classification (GTDB taxonomy): domain Bacteria; phylum Pseudomonadota; class Alphaproteobacteria; order Rhodobacterales; family Rhodobacteraceae; genus Albimonas. Next base: position 3,844 of record DATFKM010000495.1, read on the forward strand.
CAGCACCAGCGCGCCGGCGAACAGCATCGCGACGAAGAGCGCGATCTGCGTCGCCGTCAGGCCGATCTGGGTGCCGAAGACGGCGCCCATGCCCGATTGCGTCGCGTAGACCCCGCCCAGGAGGAAGATCCCGACGGCGCCCAGCGGCGAGGCGACGAAGAGTTTGCGCAGGGACATCGGGCGCGCGACCTCGGTGGCCGGCGCCGGCGTGACGGAGAGCAGGATCGGCGCGAAGGAGATCGAGACGAGGATCGACGCGGCGATGAAGAGCGCGGAGGTGCCCGCGTCGCCGAGCGTCAGCAGGCCCTGCGCCCCGATTATCCCGAGCGTCTGCGCGATCATGTAGGTGGACAGCACCTTGCCGCGGGTCTCGTTGGTGGAGGCGTTGTTCAGCCAGCTTTCCGCGGTGACATAGACCCCCGAAATGCAGAACCCCACCAGCAATCTCAGGATCGTCCAGGCCCAGGGCTCGGTCGCGAGCGGAAACGAGATCAGCCCCGCCGACATGAAGCTGCCGAGGGCCGCGAAGACGCGCACGTGGCCCACCCGGCGGATCAGCGCCGGCGTCAGGCGCGCGCCCGACAGGAAGCCCATGAAGTAGCCCGAGGTGACCACGGCCAGCTCCGCCGCCGAAAAGCCCTCGATCCCGCCGCGCAGGCCGATCAGCGTGAAGTGCATGCCGTTGCCCAGCATGATCAGCACGATGCCGAGCAGCAGGGCCCAAACCCCGGACAACACCTGAATCATCCGCCGTCCCCCCGCCATGCCGGCCACCGCGGTCCGAGGCTCGCACCGACGGCGGCGTCGATCCAGCGCCATCTGCGCTCGGGGTTGCGGCAAGTCGCCGGGGGCGCGGAATCGCGGAAGGCGCGCAGGCCCATGGACCTGCGGCCGGCGAATCCGCGGCGCGACGGCGACGCCGGCGGGAGCGGGTCCGGCCCCGATCCGGAGGCGCGGGTCCGTCGCGCCGCAGGCCAGCCGGCCGCGGCCCACATCCCGGGACCGATATGTCTTGCCGGCCCGATCCCTCCGATGGCATAGGCGGGGCCCATGGACGACGCCGCATCAGACGGGAAGGCTGCGCCCGACCTCCGCATACGGATCGTGTTCGGCGAGGACGCGATGCTCGGTCCGGGCAAGGCCGATCTTCTCGAGCGGATCCGCGAGACCGGCTCGATCGCGGCCGCCGGGCGCGGCATGTCCATGAGCTACAAGCGGGCCTGGTCGCTCGTTCTGGAGATGAACCGGGCGTTCCGCGAGCCGCTGGTCGAGGCGAGCCGCGGCGGCGCGAAGGGCGGCGGAGCGCGCCTGACCGAGGCCGGCGAGGCGGTCCTGACGCACTACCGGAAACTCGAGGAGATCATGGCGGAGGCGGGCGCGGCGCGGATCGGCGTGATCCGCTCGATGCTTCGCGATATTCCCGGCGAAAGATAGCGCTTGATCGTCGAACGCCGACCCGTGATAGGGTTCGCCATGCCGAAGACGGGAGTTCGCCGCATGTCGAAGCCGATCCGCCGACGACGCGCGGCCGGCGCCGCGGCTCTCGCGCTTGCGATCGCCGCGGCCGTTCCGGCGTCGGCGGAAACCGTGACCGTCTTCGCGGCCGCCAGCCTGACCGACGCCCTCGCGGAGATCGAGACGCGCTTCGAGGCGGTCACCGGGCATGACGTCGCCGTCTCCCTCGCCGGATCCTCGGCGCTGGCCCGCCAGATCCGGCACGGCGCGCCGGCCGACGTCTTCGTCTCGGCCGATCCCGGCTGGATGGACGTGCTGGAGGCCGACGGGCTCGTCGAGCCGGGCACGCGGTTCGACCTTCTCCGCAACCGGCTGGTGCTGGTCGCGCACGGCAGAGGCGCCGAACCGGTGGAGATCGGCCCCGAGACGGACCTCGTCGGCCTGCTCGGCGACGGGCGGCTGGCGATGGCGCTGGTGGAGGCCGTGCCCGCGGGCCGTTACGGCAAGGCCGCGCTGGAGAGCCTCGGCCTCTGGGACGCGGTCGAGGACCGGGTGGCGCAGACCGACAACGTGCGCGCCGCGCTGGCGCTCGTGGCCTTGGGCGAAGCGCCCTACGGCATCGTCTACGCCACGGATGCGGGCGCCGAGGACGACGTCACCGTCGTGGGCCGGTTCCCGGCCGAAACGCACCCCCCCATCACCTACCCGGCGGCGGGTGTCGCGGGCCGTACGGGACCGGCCGCGGCCGCGTTCCTGTCCTATCTGCGCGGACCGGCCGCGCGCGAAGCGTTCGACGCCGCGGGCTTCGGAATGGCGCGCGAATAGGCGGGACATGGCGGACTGGCTTTCACCTGCGGAATGGGAGGCGGTGCGCCTGTCGCTGCGCGTGGCGTTCTGGGCGACGCTTTTCAGCCTGCCGATCGGCATTCCGGTGGCCTACGCGCTGGCGCGCTGGCGGTTCCCGGGGCGCGAGGCTCTGAACGTGCTCGTGCACCTGCCGCTCATAATGCCGCCCGTGGTGACGGGGTATCTGCTGCTGCTGACCTTCGGCACGCGCGGGCCGGTGGGGGGCTTTCTGGACAGCGCTCTGGACCTCACCTTCGCTTTCAGGTGGACGGGGGCGGCGCTGGCCGCCGGCGTGATGGCCTTTCCCTTCATGGTGCGCGCGGTGCGATTGTCGATCGAGGCCGTGGACCCGAAGCTGGAACAGGCCGCGTCCACGCTGGGCGCCTCGCGACCCTGGGTCTTCCTGACGGTGACGCTGCCGCTGATCCTGCCGGGCATCATCGCCGGAACGGTGCTGGCTTTCGCCAAGGGGATGGGCGAGTTCGGTGCGACGATCACCTTCGTGTCGAACATCCCCGGCCAGACCCGGACGATCCCGCTGGCGATCGATCTGCTGCTGGAAACACCGGGTGGCGAGGCGCGGGCGGCAAGGTTGGCGGGCCTGTCGATCATGCTGGCGGCCACGGCGCTGGCGCTGTCGGAGTGGATTTCGCGCCGCGTGGCGTCGCGCGTCGGGGGGCGGTGATGCTGGAGATCGCGGTCCGTCACGCCTTCCCGGGCTTCACGCTCGACGCGGCCTTGACGGCGCCGCCGGGCGTGACCGTGCTGTTCGGGCGCTCGGGGTCGGGCAAGACCACGCTCGTCGACGCGGTCGCCGGTCTGCTCATGCCCGACGCCGGGCGCATCGCCGCGGGCGATCTCGTGCTGCTCGACACCGAGCGGGGGGTGCGCCTGCCGCCGCATCGACGCCGCCTCGGCTACGTCTTTCAGGACGGCCGCCTGCTGCCGCATCTGACCGTGCGGCGGAACCTCGCCTACGGCGCCTGGTTCGCGCCGAGAGGCGCCCCGCGCGAGGACATGGGCCGGGTGGTCGAGCTGCTCGGCATCGGCCATCTGCTGGACCGGCGCCCGGCCGCGCTTTCGGGCGGCGAGAAGCAGCGCGTCGCCATCGGGCGGGCGCTGCTCTCGGCGCCGCGGCTGATCCTGGCGGACGAGCCGCTCGCCGCGCTGGACGAGGCGCGCAAGGCCGAGATCCTGCCCTATTTCGAACGGCTTCGCGACGAGGTGAGCGTGCCGATCCTCTATGTCAGCCATTCCGCCACCGAGGTGGCGCGGCTGGCCACGACCGTCGTGGCGCTGGAGGCCGGGCGGGTGGTGGCGCAGGG
>DATFKM010000496.1:0-3112 GCA_035268645.1 Paracoccaceae bacterium
GCGGCGATCCTGAGCGCGGCGCCGCACGCCTCGGTCGAGCTCTGGGACGCGGCGGAGAAGGGCGACATGGAGACCGGACTCGCGCTGCACGAGACGCTGATGCCGGTCTGGGACGCCATCGGGCAGGACAACATGCCGAGCCTCGTGAAATACGCGCAGGGGCTTCAGGGCGTGCCGGCGGGGCGCGCGCGCCGGCCGACCTCGCCGGCGACGGAGGCGCAGCAGGCGGCGGTGCGCGCGGCGCTCGCGCCGCTCGGGATAGGATGAAGACGGAGGGGACGATGAGCTGGATCTTCGTGGTGTCGATGGACGTGGCGCCGGAGAAGGAGGACCTCTTCAACGAGGTCTACGACACCGAGCACGTGCCGTATCTGCTGGAGGTGCCCGGGGTGCGGCAGGTGACGCGGGCGCGCTCGGTCCCGCTGACGGTGACGATCGGGGGGGAGCGCAAGGAGAGCCCGGCGGCCTCGCCGCGCTGGACGGCGATCTACGAGCTCGATTCGCCGGACGTGCTGGCGGGCGAGGGCTGGGCGGCGGCGGTCGAGAAGGGGCGCTGGCCCTCGGAGGTGCGGCCGCACACATCGAACCGGATGCACGCGCTCTACGAGGTGACGGGGGTGCAGGGGCGCTGAGGCGCTTGCCGGCGGCGGCGGGCGCGTCCATGTGACGGGCTCGCCCCCCGCCGGAAGGAGCCCGCCCATGCCCTTGGCCGACGACGCCCGACGCCGCCTCGAGCGCTGGCTCGAGACGCCGCGCGTGCGCGGCGCGATCATGGGCGTGATCCTGCTCAACGCCGCGGTGCTGGGGCTGGAGACGTCCGAGCGCGCGCGGGCGCTGGCGGACGGCTGGCTGGCGGCGGTGGACGCCGCCTGCCTCGCCTTCTTCGTGGGGGAGATCCTGCTGAAGGCGCTGGCGCAGGGCCGGCGGTTCCCGACCTCGGGCTGGAACCTCTTCGACGTCGTGGTGGTCGGGGTGGCGCTGCTGCCGGCCTCGGGCGCGTTCTCGGTGCTGCGGGCGGCGCGGGTGCTGCGGCTGATGCGGGTGGTCAGCGTCGCGCCGCGGCTGCGCCGGGTGGTCGAGGGCTTCATCGACGCGGTGCCGGGGATGGCGAGCGTGTTCCTGCTGATGGGGATCATCTTCTACATCGGCGCGGTGATGGCGACGCAGCTCTTCGGGGAGGCGTTTCCGGAGTGGTTCGGCTCGCTCGGCGCCTCGGCCTACTCGCTTTTCCAGATCATGACGCTGGAGAGCTGGAGCATGGGCATCGTTCGCCCGGTGATGCAGGTGCATCCCTGGGCCTGGGCCTTCTTCGTGCCGTTCATCATGGTCACGACCTTCGCGGTGGTGAACCTGCTGGTCGGGCTGATCGTGAACTCGATGCAGGACGCGCATCACGCCGAGGACGTGGAGCGCACCGACGCCTATCGCGACGAGGTGCTGACGCGGCTTCAGGCGATCGAGGCGCGGCTCGAGGCGCGGGAGCGCGAGGCGGGCGAATGACGGCTGCTTGATCGCGGTCAATGCGGCGGCCGCCGCGGGCGGGGCAGGCTGCCGGCCATGGCACGGATCCTGATCGCGTATCATTCCCGGACGGGGAACACCCGGCGCCTCGCGGAGGCGGTGGCGGCGGCCTGCGGCGCCGAGACCGTCGAGATCCGCGAGGCGGACGGCCCGCGCGGCGTGCCGGCGACGCTGCTGGACGTGCTGATCGGGCGCAAGCCGCCGCTGGCGGCGCCGGAGGTCGATCCGGCGGCGTTCGACGTGGTGGCGGTGGGCACGCCGGTCTGGGCGGCGGCGCCGACGCCGGCGGCGCGCGCCTTCGCGGCGCGGCTCGAGGGGCGCCGCACGCCCTGGGCGGCGTTCTGCACGATGGGCGGGGCCGGGGGCGGGCGGGCGCTGGCCAAGCTCGCCGACGTGGTGGGAAGCGGGCCCTCGGCGACGTGCCGGGTGACGGAAGCCGACCTGAAGTCCGGCGCGTTCGAGGCCGAGGCGCGGCGCTTCGCGGAGGCGCTCGTCGCGATGGCGGGGCCCGCGGCGCCTGCCGGCGAGGCGCCCTGACCGCCCCGGAGACCGTAAGGGCGCCTTTCAAACGGGCCCGTAGCGCCGGGCGCCCCATTGTTCGGCCCTTGTTTCATGCGGACGCTTGGAGCTACCGTCGATCCGGTTCGACCGGGCGGGAAGCCCGGCGCCGTGGGTGGGCCCTTGGGGTCGGCCCTTGGACGTAGACCGAACAGGAGAGGTTTTCATGAACACCGCAGCCCGCTGGGGCGCCTCCTTCGCCGTGTTGGCGATGCTGGCCGTCCCGGCCTCCGCGCAGACCTTCCGATGGACCAGCCAGGGCGACGCCCTGACGATGGATCCGCACAGCCAGAACGAAGGCCCGACGATCGCCATGACGGGCCAGATCTACGAGAGCCTGGTCAGCCGCGATCCGGCGCTGAACCTGGTGCCCGAGCTCGCGACCGAGTGGAAGGTGGTCGACGGCGGCTGGGAATTCGCGCTCCGCCAAGGCGTCAAGTTCCACGACGGCTCCGACTTCACCGCCGAGGACGTGGCCTTCAGCTTCGAGCGCGCCAAGGCGGCGAGCTCGGACTGGAAGGAGCAGGTCGCCTCGATCACCGACGTGGAGATCGTGGACGAGCACACGGTGATCCTGCGCACGGACGGGCCGAACCCGATCCTGCCGAACCAGCTCACCTCCGTCTACGTCATGGACAAGACCTGGTCGGAGGCGAACGACGTCGTCGAGCCGCAGGACTTCGCCGGCAAGGAGGAGACCTATTCGGTCCGCAACGCCAACGGCACCGGGCCCTACATCCTCGAGGAGCGCGCGCCGGACGAGCTGACGGTGCTGAGCCGCAACGCCGACTGGTGGGGCTGGGACAGCCATCCGGGCAACATCGAGCGCATCGAGTACCGCCCGATCTCCAACGCCGCGACGCGGGTGGCGGCGCTGCTCTCGGGCGAGGTGGACCTCGTCCTCGACCCGCCGCTGCAGGACCTGAAGCGCATCGAGGCGGCCGAGGGGCTCGAGGTCCGGACCGTGGCCCAGATCCGCTCTATCTTCTTCGGCATGGATCAGGGCGTCGATGAGCTCCGCTCCTCCTCGGTC
>DATFKM010000497.1:0-3215 GCA_035268645.1 Paracoccaceae bacterium
GAGCGCCATTCGCTGGCCGAGATTGCCTTCCTGACCGGATTTTCCGAGCAAAGCGCCTTCACCCGCGCCTTCAAGCGCTGGGTCGGACGCACGCCCGCGAACTGGCGCAAGGAGCGGCCCGAGGTCTGATCGCGCCCTGGCCGCATCGGTCAACGGGCTGGCCGGCGCGGTCGATACCGCGAGGGTCCGCCCCGCCTATCCCTTGGCCGTCCCGAAACGCCAAGGAGCGACAGACATGACCGACCACGCCCCCATCCTCGTCATCGGCGCCAACGGCAAGACCGGCTCGCGCGTCGTCCGCCGGCTGGAGGCCATGGGCCTCCCTGTCCGCCGCGGCTCGCGCGGCGCCGCGATCCCCTTCGACTGGGAGGCGCCAGAGACCTGGGGCCCGGCGCTCGCGGGCGTCTCCCGCGCCTACGTCACCTACTTCCCCGACCTCGCCTTCCCCGGCGCCGTCGAGAAGCTCGAGGCGCTCTGCCGCGTCGCGAAGTCGGCCGGGGTCCGGCGGCTGGTCCTGCTCTCGGGCCGGGGGGAGCGTCACGCCCGGCTCGGCGAGGGGGTCGTGCGCGCCTCCGGCGTCGAGAGCGTCATCGTCCGCGCCGCATGGTTCGCGCAGAACTTCAGCGAAGGCCAGCTGCGCGATCCCGTCCTCGCCGGCGTGCTGCCGATGCCCGGCGGCGAGGTGCGCGAGCCCATCGTCGACGTCGACGACATCGCCGACGTCGTCGTCGCCGCGCTGACCGAGGACCGCCACGCGGGCGAACTCTACGAGGTCGCCGGCCCCCGCCTGATGACCTTCGCGGAGATGGCCGTCGCGCTCTCGGCCGCCACCGGCCGGCCGATCCGTCACGCGCCGATCACCTTCGAGGACTTCCACGCCAACGTGGCCCGGGCCGGCGGGGACTTCGTCGCCGACGTCTTCACCGCCATCGCGCGGGAGACGCTCGACGGCCGCAACGCGCGCCTCGCCGACGGCGTGCAGCGCGCCCTCGGCCGGGCCCCGCGCGACTTCGCGGACTTCGCCTCGGACGCCGCGCGCGCCGGCGCCTGGACCGACGCCGCCTGATCACCCGCCCCCTTGGAGGACCTTCCATGCCTTCCGCACGTCTGCAGTCCGTCGCGCTCGGCGTCGCCGGCGTCTCGGCCCTCGGCGTCGGCGCCGCCATCGCCCTGGCGCCGCACGCCTTCTACGCCGGCTACGGCGTGCCGCTCGGATCGGACCCGAGCCTCTTGAGCGAGCTGCGCGCGCCCGGCGCCGGCCTCGCGGCGTTCGGCGCCGTCATGCTGGCGGGCGCCTTGCGCCGAGCGATGCGCGAGGCGGCGACGGTCGCGGCGCTCTGCGTCTTCCTCGGCTTTCCCGCCGGGCGTCTCGTCGGCCTCGCCGTGGACGGCGTCCCCTCGACGGGGATCGTGGCGGCGCTGGGCTTCGAGCTGGCGGTCGCCGCGCTCTGCCTGCTGTCCGTCGCGCCGCGAGCCTGGCGCGCCGGATCGCCCGAAGCGCACGGCCGCGCGCTCTGATCCCCCATGCGGCGGCGGGACGAGGTCCCGCCGCCCCCTTCCAATCGGGAGCCATCGATGTCCCTCGTCCTTCATGTTCTCGGCCCGGCCGCCGTTCTCGCCTACGCCGTCCTCGGCGGAGTCTTCCTCGCCTTCTCCGATTTCATCATGCGGGCGCTGTCGCTCCAGCGCGGCGGCGGGGGCGTCGAAGCGATGCAGGCCATCAACCGCGAGGTCTTTCGCTGGGTGTTCATGCCTCTTTTCCTAGGCATGGCCGTGGTGTCGCTGGCGCTGGCCGCCTTCGGCGTCTTCGCCCCGGGGGCCTTGGGAGGCCGGACCGTCGCCGCCGCGGGCCTGGTCTACCTGCTCGGATGCTTTGCGGTCACCGTCGTCGGGAACGTGCCCATGAACGAGCGGCTCGCGCGCCTTGACCGGAACGACGAGACGTCCCTGGTCTACTGGACCGACCGCTACCTGCCGCGCTGGACCACCTGGAACACCGTCCGGACCGTGGCCTGCGTCTCGTCCGCGGCGCTGCTGATGCACGGCCTGCAGTCGTCGACGTCGCCCTGACATCGGCATGGGCGGACGGGCCCGCGGGCGCATCGGCATGGGCCGACGGGCCCGCGGGCGAGGGGACCGACGCGCGCCCGTCGACGGTCCCTCCCGCATCGGAAAGCCTACCCCGTCGGCGACGCCGACATCGCTCGCCCCGGCGCGCCACCGTGTCGCGGCGACGATGGCGCTCGTCCGCGTTTCTCGTGGCTGCGACCGTCCAGAACCGCGGAGTCGACCTTCCCGCCGGCTGCGGCGAACTTCCGCTTCCCGCCCCGAGGCGCCGTGGCCCACGGCGGCTCGGAGATTCACGTCGTCCACGACCCGTGTGCCGTGGGCTGCACGGCGCTGGTCGCAAGCCGGCTGCCAGTCACTCGGCGCCTTGGGCATAAAGCATCGAGCGCTGCTGCTCCCATTCCACCGTCACGCCCGCCAGCAGCGCCTCCAACGTCACCCCCGCCCCCTGACGTCCGTCGAGGATCGCCTCGACGAGATCGAGCGCGACGAAGGTCAGGCCCGGCGTCGACCTCGCGGAGAAGGTGACCGAGCCGCTGAAGTAGGGCGTGATACCAGCCCTAGAAAGATCTGACTCTGCTGAAGGATTCCTCCGCGACCTGACCCGTGATTCCGTCCCCCAAGGCAGGGAAACGGAGGCGAGATGGGTCCAGCGCTCGAGATCCGGGACGATCTGACGGCGGAGGAGCTGCGGGGGCTGGCGGCACGAGAGCGGAGCAATCGGGTGGCGCGGCGGCTGCTGGCGATCGCCGACGCGCTGGAGAGCATGAGCCGGGCGCCTTCGGCGAATGGCCGAGCGTGTTCGGCGACGCCAAGATGACGACGGCGCTCCTCGACCGTCTCACCCACCACTGCGACATCGTCGAGACCGGCAACGAGAGCTGGCGCTTCAAGACCCGCGCCTGACCCCTCCGCCGATCGCCGCCGCCGGGGTTGCCGGCATTCCGCCTACGGCTCCGCGCCGGCAACCCCGGCGCCACCGCTCCTCCCACTCGACGGAGGGGTCAAAACTGGACGCCGATCGAGGGTCAGGATCGGGTGCCGATTGACACGCCGACCGCTTCAGCGCTTGCGGAGACGATCCGGACCGATGGCATTCCGCTCTAGCGGCTGCACGGCCATCTCGCGGACTTCGTGGCGGCCTCCGA
>DATFKM010000498.1:0-2624 GCA_035268645.1 Paracoccaceae bacterium
GTCCAGACAATGCACGGCCGAGCGCGGCGCATCGTGGTGGGGAGTGCGGGAGGCGGCCGTCGCTTTCACCATGCAATGATGCTCCGACTTCCATCGATGTCAGCCAATCGTGACACCGAGGGACGACATAGGCAATAAGGCGAATGTAATTTTCCGCTTCAGCCGATCCGCCCGGATCCGGCGTCAGAAGTCGTAGGCGATGCCCCGCTTCTCCCAGTCGCCGTAGCGCGTCGGCTCCGGCCCCTCGCGCCCGCCGAGCTCGGTCGGCCGCGCCGCCGCTCCGGCCTCTCGCGCGCGCCGGGCCTCGGCCTCGGCCAGCGCCCGTTCGGCGGCGGCCTTCAGGCGCGCCTCTTTCTCCGGCTCCCGCTGCGACATATATCCCATCCGATCCGATCCGCGCTGCCGGCGGGGATGTAGTGCCGCCGCGGCGCGGACGCAAACGCGGCTCCTTCCCGCCACCGGAGATCCAAGGGATGAACTACGCCAAGACCGCCCTCCTCCTCGCGGCGATGACCGGCCTCTTCCTCGCCGTCGGCTTCCTGATCGGCGGCGAGGCCGGCGCCCTCATGGCGCTGGTGCTCGCCGGGGGCATGAACCTCTTCGCCTGGTGGAACTCGGGCCGGATGATCCTCTCGCGCCACGGCGCGCGCGAGATCGACCGCCGGACCGCCCCCGAACTCTGGGACATGACGGCCGGCCTCGCCCGCAACGCCGGGCTGCCGATGCCGAAGCTCTACGTCATGGACAACGAGCAGCCCAACGCCTTCGCCACCGGCCGCGGCCCCGAGGACGCGGTCGTCGCCGTCACCACCGGCCTCGTGCGCAGCCTCAGCCGCGAGGAGCTCGCCGGCGTGATCGCGCACGAGCTGGCCCACGTGAAGAACCGCGACACGCTGATCATGACCCTCGCCGCCACGCTCGGCGGGGCGATCTCGTTCCTCGCGCAGTTCGGCCTGTTCTTCGGCGGCGGGCGGGAGCGCGGGCCGCTCGGCTTCGTCGGCGTCCTCCTCGCCGCCCTGCTCGCCCCCCTCGCGGCGATGCTGATCCAGATGACCATCTCGCGCACCCGCGAATACGCCGCCGACCGCGCCGGGGCGCGGATCTGCGGCAACCCGCTCTGGCTCGCCTCGGCGCTGAACCGCATCGCCGGCGGCGGCGGCCGCAGGCGCGTGATGGAGAGCGCCGAGCGCGACCCCTCCTCGGCCCACATGTTCATCGTCAATCCGCTCGCCGGGCGCGGCATGGACAGCCTGTTCTCGACCCATCCGGCGACCGAGAACCGCGTCGCCGCGCTCGAGGCGCTGGCGCGCGAGAGCGGCGCGAGCCCCGCCCCGACGCGCGAGCGCCCGCTCTCCGCCGGCCCCGCCGCGCCCTGGGGCGGCGATCCCTGGCACGCCGAGGCCCGCGGCGCCGAGGAGCCCGCCCGCGGCGCCAGGACCCGCATCCCCTCCGCCGGCCGCCGGCCGTCCCGCCGCCGCGACCCCCGGGCCTGACGCCATGGCCGAGGACGACACCCCGAAGCGCCCCCGCGCCCCGAGCCCCCGCGTCCCGGGCCGTCGCGCCCCGCGGGCGCGCCCCGCGGCGCCGGAACCGGCCTTCGCCGCCGACCCCGGCGCCACCGCGCCGAAGCGCCGCGCCCGCCTTCCCGGCGGCAAGGCCCCCGCCGCCAAGCCCCTCGCCCCGCCCGTCCGCACGGCGCCGACACCCGCGCCCCATCCCGAACGCGCCGAGGCGCTTCGCCTCCTGCACGAGGCGCTGGAGCGCGGCCGCCCCCTCGCCGACGCCTCGCGCGACGCCGCCGCCCAGGCTCTCCCCGGCCCGGTCCGCGCCCACGCGCTTCGCCTCGCGACCGAAACGATCCGCCGCCTCGGCCAGGCCGACGCCGTCCTCGCCCGCTTCGTCCGGCGCACGCCGCCGGCCGCGGCCCGCGACGCCCTGCGCCTCGCCGCGGTCTCGCTGCACGCGCTCTCGGAGGCGCCGCACGCCGCCGTGGACGGCGCCGTGGCCGCGCTTCGCACCCGCCCCGGCGGCGCCCGCCTCACCGGCCTCGCCAACGCCGTCGCGCGCCGCCTCGCGACGCCCGAGGCCGCCGCCCTCTGGGCCCGCACCGAACCCGACGCGCCCCGCCTGAACGCGCCCGGCTGGCTCTGGGGCCGCCTCTCCTCGGCCCACGGCGCCGCCGCCGCCCGCCGCATCTGCGCCGCCCACCTGGCGCAGCCGCCGCTCGACCTCACCCCGCGCGATCCCGCCGACGCCCCCGCCCTCGCCGACGCCCTCGGCGCGACGCTCACGCGCACCGGCTCGCTCCGCCTCTCCGCCCCCGGCCAGGTCTCCACCCTCCCCGGCTTCGCGGAGGGCCGCTGGTGGGTGCAGGACGCCGCCGCCGCCCTGCCCGCGCGTCTCCTCGCCCCGCAGCCCGGCGAGCGCGTCCTCGACCTCTGCGCCGCCCCCGGCGGCAAGACCCTGCAACTCGCCGCCGCCGGCGCCGACGTCACCGCGCTCGACCTCTCCGAGCCGCGCCTCGAGCGCCTCGCGGAGAACCTCGCCCGCACCGGCCTCGCCGCAGAGACCGTCTGCGCCGACGCGCTCGAGGCGCGGCTCGGAGAGGTCGAGCGCGGTGACGT
>DATFKM010000499.1:0-4185 GCA_035268645.1 Paracoccaceae bacterium
GCCTATGGCGCGGCGGGATACGGGCCGGGGCACCGGGTCGTGCTGGCGCTAGACAATCATCCGGCGCATGTGCTGCACCTTCTCGCGCTGAACGCGGTGGGGGCGGGCGAGGCGCCGGCGAACCCCCATTACCTGCGCGACGAGATGGCGTATTTCCTCGCGCATTCGGAGGCGGTCTCGGCCGTCTCGCTGCCCTGGAACCTCGCGAAGCTGCGCGAGGCGGGGGATCTGCCCGTCGTCGAGTGGACCGATGCGAGCGACCCGGCCGCCTTCGCGCCGCCGCCGCCGCCGTTTCCGCGGCGGGACGAGGCGCCGGGGCGCGGGACGGAGGCCGCGCTGCTCTACACCTCCGGCACCACGGCTCGGCCGAAGGGCTGCATCATCGACAACGCCTATGCGCTTTCGGGCGGGGGGCTCTACGCCTCGATCGGCGGGGCGCTGACGCTGCGCGAGGGCGAGGAGCGGATCTTCAATCCGCTGCCGCTGTTCCACATGAACGGCGGGATCAACACGCCGGTCGCGGCGATCCTGACGGCGAACTGCCTGATCCTGCCGGACCGCTTCCACGCCGACAGCTGGTGGGACGACCTCGCCGCGACGCGGGCGACGGCGATGCATTACCTCGGCGTGATCCCGCCGGTGCTGATGAAGGCGCCGCCTTCGCCGCGGGACCGGGCGCATCGGGTGCGCTTCGGGTTGGGGGCCGGGATCGAGCCGACGCTGCATGCGGCGTTCGAGGCGCGCTTCGGGATCCCCATGGTCGAGGTCTGGGGGATGACGGAGACGGGGCGGTTCTTCGCGGCCTGTCACGAGCCGCGGATGACGGGCACGCGGGCCTTCGGGCGGCCGTTGCCGGAGTTCGAGGCGAAGGTGGCGGACGAGGCGGGGGCCGAGGTTCCGCGCGGAACGGAGGGGGAACTGGTGGTGCGCGCGGCCGGCCCCGATCCGCGGGCGGGGTTCTTCCGGGGCTATCTGAAGGACCCGGAGGCGACGGAGGCGGCGTGGCGCGGCGGCTGGTTCCGCACCGGGGACGTGGTGACGATGGACCCGGACGGGATGATGCATTTCGTCGAACGGGCGAAGAACGTCATCCGCCGCTCGGGCGAGAACATATCGGCCGCGGAGGTCGAGAACGCGCTGATCGCGCATGAGGGCGTGCGGCAGGTGGCGGTGATGGCGGTGGCCGACGAGATGCGCGACGAGGAGGTGTTCGCCTGCCTGGTGCCGGCGGAGGGCGCGCCGGCGGACCGGGCGGCGGCGGAGGCCGTGCTCGCCTTCGCGGCGGAGCGGCTGGCCTATTACAAGCTGCCGGGCTGGGTGGCGTGGATGGACTCGCTGCCGGTGACGGGGACGCAGAAGCTGCAGAAGCACGCGATCTTCGCCAAGGGCGCCGATCCGCGAGCCGATCCGCGGGCGATGGATCTGAGGGAGGCGAAGGGCGCGATGCGGCGGAGGGCGTCATGAGCGGACGGGTGGAGATCGAGCTCGACGGGCCGGTGGCGGTGCTGCGCTTCGTCAATCCGCCGGACGGCTACATGGACGAGGGGACGGAGGCGGGGCTCGCCGAGGCCGTCGAGCGGGTGGAGGGCGATCCGGGGATCCGGGCGGCCGTGGTGACGGGCGGGACGCCGGGCGTCTTCGTGCGCCATTACGACGTGCGGGTGCTGGAGGCGCGCGGGCGGGCGATGCGGGAGCGGGGGATGCGCTTCTCGACCGACCGGCCGGTGCCGGACCGGGGGACGCCGGCGATCCTCGGCCGGATCGAGGCGAGCGCGAAGCCTTGGATCGCGGCGATCAACGGGACCTGCATGGGCGGCGGGTTCGAGATCGCGCTCGCCTGCGACATCCGCTTCGCGGAGGCGGGGGATTATCCGATCGGGCTGCCGGAGGTGAACATCGGGCTCCTGCCGGGCGCGGGCGGCACGCAGCGGCTGCCGCGGCTGATCGGCGAGGGGCCGGCGCTGGAGATGATGCTGCTCGGCCGGACGGTGGGGCCGGAGGCGGCGGCGCGGCTGGGCATGGTCTCGGCCTGCGTCGAGGACGTGACGGCGGTGGCGATGGAGACGGCGCGGGCGCTGGCGGAGAGGCCGCCGCTCGCGCTGGCGCACGTCAAGCGGCTGGTGCGCGGGCGCGAGGGCGCGGCGGCGGAGCGGACGCTGTTCTGCGACCTGATGGTGAGCGAGGACGGGATCGACCGGATGACGCGGATGAACGCCGAGGGGCGGGACATCGGCGACGCCTGAGCGGCGCCTTGCGCTGCGTCAAGGACGGGGGCGGCGGGTTCGGGCATGGCGGGGGCGTCCTGTCCCGAGGGCCATTGGAGCCGAGCCATGTCCGACCTCGTCGCGCCGCTGCTGGAGGCGGCGGTGCTGGCCCCGTCCAGCCACAACACGCAGCCCTGGATCTTCGAGCGCGTCTCGCCGACGCGGGTGCGGCTGCTGGCCGACCGGCGGCGGGCGCTGCCGGTGAACGATCCCCATGACCGGGAGCTGACGATCAGCTGCGGTTGCGCTCTGACGAACCTGCGGGTGGCTGCGGCGGCGCGGGGGCTCGCCGTGTCCGTGGAGACGGGGCCGTTCGAGGCCGATCCGGACCGGCTGGCGGAGGTCGAACTCGGCGCCGGGCGGGCGGAGCCGGAACTCGCGCCGCTGGCGGAGGCGATTTCGACGCGGCGGACCTGCCGCGACCCTTTCGCGGAGGGGACGGTGTCGGGCGGGACGCTCGCCGGGCTGGCCGAGGCGGCGGAGGCCGAGGGCGCCTGGCTCCGCCCTGTCGAGGGGGAGGGCGAGCGGGAGGCCGTGGCCGCGCTGGTCGCTGAGGGCGACCGGCTGCAATGGGACGACCCGCGCTGGCGGCGCGAGCTCGCGGCCTGGCTGCATCCGCGGCGTGAGGGCGACGGGCTGACGGTGCCGGGCCTCGTGGCGCCGGTGGCGCGGCTGATCGTGCGCGGCTTCGACATGGGCGGGCGCGTGGGCGCGAAGGATGCCGGCCTCGCGGCGGAGAGCCCGGCGCTGGCGATGCTGGGCACGGACGGCGACGCGCCCGAGGACTGGCTGGCGGCCGGGCAGGCGTTGCAGCGGGTGCTGCTGACGGCGGCGGCGGAGGGGGTGCAGGCCTCCTATCTCAACCAGCCGATCCAGGTGGAGGCGCTGCGCCCGCGGCTTGCGGAGGCGCTGGGTTTGAAGGGCGCGCCGCAGATCCTGCTTCGGCTCGGCGTGCCGGAGGAGACGCCGGAGGCGAGCCCGCGGCGGCCGCTGGGGGCGGTGACGTCCGAGGCGGGCTGAGCCGGTCGGGCGAGCGCGGGGGCGGGCGCCTCGGGGCCCGTGCCGCCCGCGTCAGGCGAGGAGCGCGGGCGGCAGGGTCGCCAGCAGGAGCAGCGCCATCGTCCGGTTGAAGGCGCGGCGGCGGCGGGGCGGGGCGAGCCAGCGGTCGAGCATGCGGCCCGCCGCCGCCCAGGCGCCGACGGAGGGCAGGTTCACCGCGCCGAACACGGCCGCGGTGACGAGGACGGCGGCGGCGCCCTCGCCCGGCGCGTAGACGCCGACGGCGGCGAGGGCCATGGCCCAGCCCTTCGGGTTGATCCACTGGAAGGCGGCGGCCTCGAGGAAGCTCATCGGCCGGGCGCGGGCGGCGCGGTCGGCCGGCCCGGCATGGGCGACGCGCCAGGCGAGGCGCAGCAGGAAGGCGGCGCAGGCGAGTTTCAGCGCGAGGCCGAGCGCGGGCACGGCGGCGAGCAGCTCCGTCACGCCGAGGCCGACGCCCGCGAGCATCACGGTGAAGCCGATCCCGACGCCGAGCATGTGCGGCAGCGTCCGGCGCAGGCCGAAATTGGCGCCGGAGGCCATCAGCATCAGCGTGTTCGGCCCCGGGGTGATCGAGGTCGCGAAGGCGAAGGCCGCGAGCGCGGGGATGAGCGTGATGTCCATGCGGGGAGGATTATGCGGTTTCGGGCGGCATCGGATTGCGTTCTGCGGCGCAGTCGGGACAATCTGTGCGCGAAATGAGCGAACTGGACGCCATAGACCGCAGGATCTTGCGCGAGCTGACGCGCGACGGACGACTCAGCAACGCCGCGCTGGCGGAGCGGGTGGGGCTTTCGCCCTCGGCCTGCCTCCGGCGGGTGCGGGCGCTGGAGGGTTCGGGCGCGATCCGGGGCTATCGGGCGGTGCCGGACCGGGCGGCGAC
>DATFKM010000500.1:0-2373 GCA_035268645.1 Paracoccaceae bacterium
CCGCGCGGGGGTATACCGGCGGGCGCAGGGGCCGGCAACGCCGCCGGGTCAGCCCTTCCGGAAACGGTCGAGGCTCACCACCTCGCCGCCCGCCCCGCCCCCCGCCCCGCCGCCGGGGGGATCGGGCTCGGGCTCCGGCTCCGCGTCGGGCGAGGCCGGCGCGTCCTCCGCCCGCTCCTGCGGATCGAACTTCAGCCCGAACTCCGAATCGGGATCGACGAAGGTCAGCACCGCGTCGAAGGGCACCGTCAGCGCCGCCGCGCGGCCCGAGAAGCTGAGCGAGACCGAGAACCGGTCGGGCGCCACCGCGAGGTCCCAGAACTCGTGCTGCAGCACGATCGTGACCTCCTCGGGATACTGCGCGCGCAGCCAGTCGGGCATCGTCACCCCGGGATGGCGCGTGTCGAAGGCGATGTAGAAGTGGTGTCCGGGCGGCATCCCGGTCTCGGCCGCCACCCCCATCGCCTCGTGCACGACGCCGCGCAGGGCGCGCTGCATCATGCGCGCGTAATCCAGCGGATCGTCGTCTTCGGCGTCGGCCGGCATGGGGGGCTCCGTCTCAGGTCGAAGGCGACCATATCCGATTCGGAACGCTTCGAAAGGCGCCCCGGGTCGCCGCCGCGCGCGATCGCGCTCGTAGTCGGTGGCCGGAGCGGGCAGACTTCCGGCCCGGCACAGGAAAGGAGCACCGGATGCCCGAACACGCACCCATGCGGAACGAACCCGAAGCCGTCGCCGTCTTCGACGACGTCGAAAGCCTCGAGGCCGCCATCGACGAACTGCGGATGGCCGGCGTGCCGCGCGACGACATCAGCCTGCTCGCCGGCGAGAAGGCCGCCGAGGACGCGCTCGGCGGGCGCTTCCGCCGCATCGAGGAACTGGAGGACGACCCGGACGCCCCCCGCGCGGCCTTCGTCTCGGAGGAATCGCTCGGCGCGGCCGAGGGGGCGCTGATCGGCATTCCCGCCTATGTCGCCGCCGTGGCGGTCGCGGGCGCGATGGTTCCCGCCGCCGGCATGGCCGCGGCGATCGCCGCGGCGGTGGTGGCCGGCGGGACCGGCGCCGCCGTCGGCGGGGCGCTGGCCGCCCGGGTCGGCGAATCGCATGCCGAGCGCTATCGTCGCCAGCTCGAGCACGGCGGCCTGCTGCTCTGGGTCCGGCTGCCGGACGAGGAGCGCAAGAAGACCACGCTGGAGACTCTGGAGCGAAATTCCGGGCGCGACGTCCACGTTCACGGCTGGACGGCCTGAGACCCGACGGCCCGCCTGCGAACGCGCCACGCCCGACGACGCGACGGGTCGCGATCGTCGGGCGAAGGCATGACACGTCGTCCGGACCGGCGCGCGACGTCGCGCGGTCCGGACGCGGCAGGGCCGCGCGTCGCGTCTGTGCCGTCGATGAGGGAATTGTCGATGAGGGGATTAGTGCAGGCTTCTGTTGCCAGGCGCCTGCGAGCCCCGCCCTGAACGGCTAAGCCCAGGGACTTGAGATCGGTTTGATCACTGCATTACGCAGCGACGGCCACCGGAGCACGGTTGTCATTGGCAACTGTACTTGTCGGTCCGATGACGGTGGTACCATGCCGGGCGAAAGCTACGTCTTTACACGTCCGTCGATCCTGTTTCGGCCCCAAGCTCCCGACCATGACCGGGGGGTGTTGGTGGAGCCGCCGGGTACCGCCCCCGGGTCCGAACCGCTTATTCCACGCGCGTTTATCGCCATAGTCCCCGTTGCCGGGAACATCTCCGATATAGCGCGCCGCCCGGGGGATTTGAAGGGGTGACGCGCAAGGCGTCGCATCGAATTCGACGGGACGCCGCCGGCTTGCTCCCGCCGGCACGCGGCGTCAGGCTGCGCGGCGTCGCCCCGCAAGGAGATCCCGCATGGACGCCGCCCCGACCGCGCTCGAGACGCGCCACCACAACCGCATCGCCGATCTCGCGCCGGAGGCCGCCGCATGGCGCCATGACCTGCATCGTCATCCCGAGATCGGCTTCGAGGAGCGCCGCACCGCCGCCTTCGTCGCCGAGCGCCTGAGGGCCTTCGGCGTCGACGAGGTGATCGAGGGCATCGCCCGCACCGGCGTCGTCGGCCTGATCCGCGGCCGGGCCGAGGGGCCGGCGATCGGCCTCCGCGCCGACATGGACGCGCTGCCGATGCAGGAGCGCAACGCCTTCGATCACGCCTCCACGATCCCCGGCAGGATGCACGCCTGCGGCCATGACGGCCACACCGCCATGCTCCTCGCCGCCGCCCGCGTCCTCGCCGAGACGCGCGACTTCGCCGGAACCGTCGCGGTGATCTTCCAGCCGGCCGAGGAGGGCGGCGGCGGCGGGCGCGAGATGATGGAGGACGGGCTCGTCGCCCGCACCG
>DATFKM010000501.1:0-6838 GCA_035268645.1 Paracoccaceae bacterium
ATCGGACGTCTGCTGAAAGGCGCGACCGCCGGCGCGGCGGCGCTTCTGGCGGCGGCCGCCATCGCGGCGCTGCTGCTTCCCGAGGGCGAGGGATCGGAAGGCTCGGAGATGGCCCGCCTGCTCGGCGGGCACGGCGTTCCCGAGACGCCTTCGGCGGAGCCGAGCGCATCGACCGAGACCGGAGCGGAGCGTCTTGCGGGCGTGCCGCGGACGGGCGCGGCGGAAACGCTCCCGGAGGAGGGCGACGCGGCGGCGGCCCCGGCCGCGGCGGCGGGGACGGACGCCCGAGGTGCGGTTTCCGAGCGCGACGCGGCGGGCGGGGAGGTGGACGGCGTCGCGCCTCAGATCGACGCGGCGGAGGCGGCCGGAGCGGCGACCGACGGGAGGACGGCACGCGGCGACGCCGCGGCGGAGCGGGGGGCTCGCGAGACGCTTTCCGAGGCCGGCGCCGCGGCCGATCGGGGCGAGGCGCCGAGGGCCGACGCGCCGCGGAGCGGCGTGGCGGAGACGACGGGCGAGGATCGCGTGGACGGGCGTGCGGCGGCGGAGGATGCGTCGCTCGAAGCGGCGTCGGTCGAAGCGGCCGTCGACGGATGGCGGGTGCGCCTCGAGCGGCCGTCGGGGGACGAGGCGCCGCTCGCCGTCGCGCCGAGCCGGGCGGCGGTGACGAGCGACGCCTCGACGACGGGGCGGCGGACGGCGGCGAGCCAGGCGGCCGGGCCGCGCAAGGTGGAGCCGGAGGCGAAGGCGGCGGCGGACGAGCTCGGCGCGCCCGCGGCCAAACCGCCGCTCGCCAAGATCGCGGCCGCGCCGGGGCCGGCGGCGCGGGAGGCGTCGCTGGAGCTCGACGCGGGGGCGCGGCGACAGGTGCAGGCGCGGCTGCGGGCGCTCGGCTTCGCGCCGGGGCCGATAGACGGGGCGATCGGACCGCGCACGCGTTCGGCGCTGGAAGCGTGGCAGCGGGCGCGAGGGCACGCGGCGACGGGCCGACTGCATGCCGCGGGCCTCGCGGCGCTCGCGGCCGAGGCGCCGGAGGTGGGCGTGCCGCCGCCGCCCCGGTGGGCCTCGCCGCCGCCGACGAGAACCGCGCCGAGCGCCGCGCCTCGTGACGACGATGCCGGCTGCCCGCGCGACGCGACCGGGACCGTCCTGACCGGACGCAGCTTCGCCTGCGATCTGGTCTATCTGCGCGAGGATCTGATCGCGGCGCTCTCGGACGGATGATGCCCGCCGACGCCGAGAAAAGGCTTCAAGTCCGGGCGGTTTTCGGCCATCGTCCCGGAAACGAATGAGGCGCATCGAGCATGATCGAGACCCAGGGACCGGGCCGCGCGCTGTTCGGCGGAGCGTTCTCGCTCTTCGTCGTCGGAGCGACCTGTTACTTCGCCTATGCGGCGCTTCAGGGCGACCGCGGCCTGGTCGAACAGGTTCGGCTGACGCGCGAGGAGGCCGAGCTCTCCCGCCGGCTCGACGCGCTGAAGGCGGAGCGGGCGCGGATGGAGACGCTTACGCTCGGCCTCTCGGACCGGCGGCTGGATCTCGACCTGCTGGACGAGCGGGCGCGCGCCGTGCTCGGCCTGATCCGCGACGACGAGGTCGTGATCCGCTGAACCGCTCTTGGCCCGGCGGGCCGTCGCAGGGGCTCGCGCCGAGGGGCCCGACGTCGTAGGAGTTGGACGAGGGCGCGGCGCGTGCGGCCGCCCGGAACCGACAGGGGAGGTGCGTCATGGCCGCCACGCGGCGCAGCACGAAGAAGCCGAACGCTTCCAAGGACGAGCTTCTGCAATACTACCGGGACATGCTGCTGATCCGGCGCTTCGAGGAGAAGGCCGGCCAGCTCTACGGCATGGGGCTGATCGGCGGCTTCTGCCATCTCTACATCGGTCAGGAGGCGGTCGTGGTCGGCGTCGAGGCGGCGGCCAAGGAGGGCGACCAGCGCATCACCACCTATCGCGACCACGGCCACATGCTCGCCTGCGGCATGGACCCGAAGGGCGTGATGGCGGAGCTGACCGGCCGCGAGGACGGCTATTCCCGCGGCAAGGGCGGCTCGATGCACATGTTCTCGAAGGAGAAGGCGTTCTACGGCGGCCATGGCATCGTGGGCGCGAACGTGCCGCTGGGCGCGGGGCTGGCCTTCGCCAACCGCTACCGGGAGAACGACAGCGTCGCCTTCACCTATTTCGGCGACGGCGCGGCGAACCAGGGCCAGGTCTACGAGACGTTCAACATGGCGAGCCTCTGGAAGCTGCCGGTGGTCTTCGTGATCGAGAACAACCAGTACGCCATGGGCACCTCGATGAAGCGCGGCAGCTCGACGCCCGCGCTCTACACCCGGGGCGAGGCCTTCCAGATCCCCGGCGAGGCGGTGGACGGGATGGACGTGCTCGCCGCCAAGGCGGCGGCGCAGAAGGCGACCGAGCACTGCCGCGCCGGCGAGGGGCCGTACATCCTCGAGATGAACACCTACCGTTACCGCGGGCATTCGATGTCGGACCCGGCGAAGTACCGCACGCGCGAGGAGGTGCAGAAGATGCGCGAGACGCGCGACCCGATCGAGCATGTCCGCGAGCTGCTGGAGTCGGGCGGTCACGCCGAGGAGGCGGAACTGAAGGACATCGACAAGCAGGTGCGCGAGCGGGTCAACGCCGCCGCGGACTTCGCCCAGGAGAGCCCGGAGCCGGCCGAGTCCGAGCTCTGGACCGACGTCTACGCCTGAGGGGGGACGGGAATGACGATCCAGGTGCTGATGCCGGCGCTCTCCCCGACGATGGAGGAGGGGACGCTGGCGAAGTGGAACGTCTCGGAGGGGGACAAGGTCTCCTCCGGCGACGTCATCGCGGAGATCGAGACCGACAAGGCGACGATGGAGTTCGAGGCGGTCGAGGAGGGGACCGTCGGGAAGATCCTGGTCGCCGAGGGCACCGAGGGCGTGAAGGTGAACACGCCGATCGCGGTGCTGCTGGAGGAGGGCGAGGACGCCTCGGCCGCCGAGGAGGCCGCGTCGTCGGACGGCGGCGGTAACGGCGCGGGCGAAGAGCGCTCGGAAGCGGAGCCCGAGACTCCGGAGCCGCCGACGAAACCCGCGGCGCCGCCGAAGCCCCCGGCCTCGGCCAAGAGTTTCGTCGAGGACGAGGGCGCGCCGGAGCCGGACTGGCCGACCGACGCGACGATGCGCAAGCAGACCGTGCGCGAGGCGATCCGCGACGCCATGGCCGAGGAGATGCGCCGCGACGGCGACGTGTTCCTGATGGGCGAGGAGGTCGCGGAATACGAGGGCGCCTACAAGATCAGCCAGGGGCTGCTCGACGAGTTCGGGCCGAAGCGGGTGATCGACACGCCGATCACCGAGCACGGCTTCGCCGGCCTCGGCGTCGGCGCGGCCTTCGCCGGGCTGCGGCCGATCGTGGAGTTCATGACCTTCAACTTCGCCATGCAGGCGATCGACCAGATCATCAACTCGGCGGCCAAGACGCTCTACATGTCGGGCGGTCAGATGGGCTGCCCGATCGTGTTCCGCGGCCCGAACGGCGCGGCGGCGCGGGTCGGCGCGCAGCACAGCCAGGACTACGCGGCCTGGTACGCGCACGTCCCCGGGCTGAAGGTGGTGCAGCCCTATTCGGCCGCCGACGCCAAGGGGCTGATGAAGAGCGCGATCCGCGATCCGAATCCGGTTCTGATGCTTGAGAACGAGATCCTCTACGGCCGGGCCTTCGAGGTGCCGGAGGTGGACGACCTGACGGTGCCGATCGGCAAGGCGCGGATCCACCGGCAAGGCTCCGACGTCACCATCGTCAGCTTCGGCATCGGCATGACCTACGCCATGGAGGCCGCGACGAAGCTCGCCGAGGACGGCATCGAGGCCGAGGTCGTGGACCTGCGCTCGCTGCGCCCCATGGACACGGCGACGGTGGTGCGCTCGGTCCGCAAGACCAACCGCTGCGTGACGGTGGAGGAGGGCTGGCCGGTATGCTCCATCGGCAACCACATCTCGGCGGTGCTGATGCAGGAGGCGTTCGACTGGCTCGACGCGCCGGTCATCAACTGCACCGGCAAGGACGTGCCGATGCCGTATGCGGCGAATCTCGAGAAGCTGGCGCTGGTCACGACGGCGGAGGTGATCGAAGCCGTCCGCACCGTCTGCTACCGCTGAGGAGGGCGCGATGGCGATCCGGATCCTGATGCCCGCGCTTTCTCCCACGATGGAGGAGGGCACTCTGGCGAAATGGGTGAAGGCGGAGGGGGACAGCGTCGCCTCCGGCGACATCATCGCCGAGATCGAGACCGACAAGGCCACGATGGAGTTCGAGGCCGTCGAGGAGGGCGTGCTGGGGAAGATCCTCGTACCCGAGGGAACGGAGGGCGTGAAGGTCAACGAACCCATCGCCGTCCTGCTCGAGGAGGGTGAGGACGCCTCGGCCGCCGAGGAACTGGCCGGCGGAGACTCGTCCGGCGGCGAGGCCGCGGAGAAGAAGGCGGAGGCCGAGGAGGCTTCGGAGCCGCCGCAGAGCGGCGAGGCGGGCGACGCCGAGGCGAAGGCCGCGGCGGCGTCCGCAACGCAGGCGGCCGCTGCGGCGACGCCCGCCCCCGCCGCGCCGACGGACGCCGAAGGAGAGCGGATCTTCGCCTCGCCGCTCGCCCGTCGCATCGCCAAGGAGAAGGGGGTCGATCTTCGGGAAGTGAAGGGCTCCGGCCCGCACGGACGCATCGTGAAGGCGGACGTGGAGCAGGCCGAGGCGGCGCCGAAGCGCGCGGCCGAGACGCCGCCGGCCGCCGCGGAGCAGGCCGCGCCGGCGCCCCGCGCCAAGAGCGTGCCGGAGGGGCCTGACGCGGAGACGGTCAAGCGGATCTACGAGGGCGTCGCCTACGAGGAGGTCAAGCTCGACGGGATGCGCCGGACCATCGCCGCCCGCCTCTCGGAGGCGAAGGCGACGATCCCGCACTTTTACCTGCGACGAGAGATCCGGCTCGACGCCCTCCTCGCCTTCCGCGCCGATCTAAACAAGGCGCTGGAGCCGCGCGGCGTGAAGCTCTCGGTCAACGACTTCATCGTGAAGGCCTCGGCGCTCGCGCTGCAGCAGGTGCCGGACTGCAACGCCGCCTGGGCCGGCGACCGGATCCTGAAGTTCGAGACCTCCGACGTCGCGGTGGCGGTCGCCATCGAGGGCGGGCTGTTCACGCCGGTGCTCCGCGAGGCGGACCGCAAGACGCTCTCGACCTTGTCGGAGGAGATGAAGGACCTCGCCAAGCGCGCGCGGGACCGAAAGCTGGCGCCGCACGAGTACCAAGGCGGCAGCTTCGCCGTCTCGAATCTCGGGATGTACGGGATCGAGAACTTCGACGCGGTGATCAATCCGCCGCACGGCTCGATCCTGGCGGTAGGTGCCGGCGTCAAGAAGCCGATCGCGGGTCCGTCGGGAGAGATCGAGGTCGCGACGATGATGTCGGTGACGCTCTCGGTCGATCACCGCGTGATCGACGGCGCCCTTGGCGCGCGATTCCTCGATGCGGTGAAGACCGCGCTGGAGGAACCCATGGCGATGCTGGCCTGAGGGGCGTCGCCCTTCAGACCCGCTGATCCATGCTGAGCGAGGGCTGATCGCAGCCGGCGTCCCCGACCACCTTGGCCGGCACGCCGGCGACGGTCTTGCATGACGGCACGTCGTGCAGAACCACGGAACCGGCGGCGATGCGGCTGCAGGAACCGACCTTGATGTTGCCGAGGATCTTGGCGCCGGCGCCTATGAGCACCCCGTTGCCGACCTTCGGATGACGGTCGCCGTCCTCCTTGCCGGTGCCGCCGAGCGTCACCGAGTGCAGCAGCGAGCAGTTGTCCCCAAGCGTCGCCGTCTCGCCGATCACAATGGCATGTGCATGATCGATCATGATCCCGCGCCCCACGCGGGCGTTGGGATGAATGTCGATGGAGAAAGCCTCCGAAGAGCGCATCTGAAACACGTAGGCGAGATCCCGTCGGCCCGTCGTCCAAAGCCTGTGTGCGACGCGATAGGCCTGCACCGCCAGAAAGCCCTTGAAGAAGAGAATCGGCTGAAGATAGCCATGGCAGGCGGGATCGCGTTCGTAGACCGCCACGAGGTCCGCGCGCGCGGCGGCGCCGACGCCCTTGTCTCCGGACATCGCATCGCGAGCTACGTCCTGCATAGCCAGCGCCGACAGGTCCGGCGAGGCGAGCTTCTGTGCGATTCGGCAGGCGAGTGCGTCCTCGAGACTTTCGTGCCTCAGAACAGTCGCATGGACCATCGCCGCCATCAGAGGCTCGCGCTCGACCATGGCGCGAGCCTCGTCGCGCACTCGCGACCATACCGGATCCAACCGCGCGGGCGCCTCCATTTCGGACGGAAGCGACATGGCCTATTCTCCCCGTACGGTGCGCGCCTCCGCGCGCTGGTCGCTCAGATTTCGTCCTGATGGCTCGGAAATCAATAGGGAGATGGTTGATGGAGCGCAGGAGACGCGAAGCGTTGCGCCAGCGTCTGCTGGCCATGAAGGCCGAGATCGAAGCGCTGGGCGCCCAGAACGACACCGACCGGCGCACGGTGGAGTTGGACCAGCAGAGCGTCGGGCGCCTCTCCCGCATGGACGCCCTGCAGGTTCAGGCCATGGCGCAGGAGACGCGCCGGCGCCGGCAGCGCGAGCTTGCCCGCATCGCGGCCGCTCTCGCGCTGATCGAGGAAGGCGAGTTCGGCTGGTGCCGCAAATGCGGCGAGGCCATCTCCGACGCGCGGCTGGAGATCGATCCGGCTGCGCCGCTCTGCGTCGACTGCGCGCGCTGACCGGGGTCAGGCCGAGGGCGCAGGCAACTCCAGATGGTGGATGG
>DATFKM010000502.1:0-3260 GCA_035268645.1 Paracoccaceae bacterium
CTCGAGGCTGCGCGCGCCGAGCAGCGCGAGCGTGCGGTCCACCTCGGCCCGGAGCAGCGCGGCGGCGTGCGCGACGCCCGCCTCCCCCGCCACCGCGGCGGCGTAGAGGAAGGGCCGCCCGACGAACACGAAGCGCGCGCCGAGGGCCAGCGCCTTGACCACGTCCGCCCCGCGCCTGACGCCGCTGTCGAACATCACCGGCAGGTCGCCCGCCGCCTCGGCCACCTCCGGCAGCGCCCGGAGCGGCGAGATGGCGCCGTCGAGCTGCCGCCCCCCGTGGTTCGAGACGACGACGCCGTCCACCCCCCGCTCCCGCGCCTCGGCCGCGTCGTCGCCGCGCAGGATCCCCTTCAGCACGAACGGCCCCTTCCAGCGTCGGCGGATGTGATCGACATGGGACCAGTCGAAATGATCCCGGGCCGAGAAGTCCCGCTCCACGTTGCGCGAGATGATCGGCGCGCCGCGCTCGGCGAAGGAGTTCTCGAAATGCGGCATCCCGTGCCGCCACAGGGTCCTGAGGAACGTCCCCGTCAGCCAGCGCGGCCGGATCGCCCCGTCCCAGGCGAGCCGGAGGCTCGGCTTCAGCGGAGAGGAGAAGCCCGCCCGCACCAGGTTCTCCCGGTTGCCGCCGACGGGCACGTCCACGGTCACCACCAGCGTCTCGTAGCCCGCGGCCTCGACCCGGTCCAGGAGCGCGTCGATCCGCTCGAACGCCCCGGGCAGATAGGCCTGGAACCAGGTGCCGGGCGCCGCCTCGGCCACGTCCTCGAGCCGGATCAGCGAGGAACCGCTCAGCACCGCCGGGATGCCCGCCGCCTTCGCCGCCCGCGCCATCACCACGTCCGAGCGGTACGCCGCCACCGCGCCGAGGCCCATCGGCGCCACGCCGAAGGGCGACTCCCATGTCGTCCCGAACAGCTCCCGCCGCTGATCGCGGCCCGAGACGTCGCGCAGCACCCGCGGCGCGAAGCCGATCTCGCCGAAGGCCGCGCGGTTGTCGGCCAGCGTCAGGTTCTCCTCCGCCGCGCCCGAGACGTAGCCGAAGATCGGCCGCGGCAGGCGCCGCCGCGCCGCCGCCTCGAAATCGTCGAGCGACAGCATCCGCTTCAGGATCGCCGGCCCGCCCGCGGCGGAGACCGGCCCGAACATGCTCGCCTTGCCGCCGCTCACGACGCCGCCTCCGCCGCGCCGAGGTCGCGCGGATCGACCGCGCGCGCCAGCGGCTCGCCCCGCGCCAGCCGCGCCGCGTTCTCGAGGAACAGCGCCTCCCAGCGCCCCGCCGTCCCGTCCCCGGCGAAGGAGGTGTGCCCCGTCACCCGCACCTTGGGATGCGCCCAAAAGGGATGATCCTCAGGCAGCGGCTCCACGTCGAACACGTCGAGCACCGCGACCCCCGGCCGCCCCGCGTCGAGCGCCGCGAGCAGCGCGTCCTCCTCCACGATCGGCCCGCGCGCGACGTTCACCAGCACCGCGCCGGGCCGCATCCGCGCCAGCGTCTCGGCGTCGAACAGCCCGCGCGTCGCGTCGTTCAGGGGGCAGGCGACGACCACCACGTCCGCCCCCGGCAGCAGCTCCGGCAGGTCGGAGAGCGTGCCGACCCGGTCCGCCGCCTGCGGCCGGTCGAGCGCGCGGCGAACCACCGAGACATGCGCCCCGAAGGCCTTGGCCCGAACCGCCAGCGCCGCTCCGATCGGCCCGTGGCCGAGGATCACCCAGGCGCTGCGCGAAAGCTCCCGGAACGGCGTGACCTCC
The DNA here is from genome assembly GCA_035268645.1 of Paracoccaceae bacterium. Taxonomy (GTDB): domain Bacteria; phylum Pseudomonadota; class Alphaproteobacteria; order Rhodobacterales; family Rhodobacteraceae; genus Albimonas. The sequence continues at coordinate 1,753 of DATFKM010000502.1, forward strand.
CAACGCCGTTCGGCCTGAAGCTCGCGCTGCTCCTCCACCGGATGCATCAGCGCGAACACCTGCGCCATGACGTATTCGGCGATGGCGATGCCCTGCGCGCTCGAATTGCAGACCGTCACGCCCGTCCGCGCGAGCTCGCCGTAGCGGGGATCGTCGAGCCCCGCGTTGAAGGTCTCCAGCGCCTTGAGCGAGCGGAACCCGTGCGCCAGCGCGAAGGCCCCGCCCATCGCCGCCTTGCGGTCCGGCACGTCCGCCGCGCGGAGCGCATGCGGGCTCAGCCACATCAGGTCGACGTCGAGCGTCGCGGGGTCGACCGCCGCGCCCGCCACCGTCACGCCGGACGCGTCCCAGACCGCCAGCCGCGCTCCCGCCGCCGCCGCCTCCAGCCGATCCCCCTGCGCCTCGAGCGCGTCGCGATGCACCGCCAGCGTGACCGTCATCGTCCCCTCCCTTCCACCTCGCGCCCCTCCCGCCGGGGGGCCCGGGCCTTCGGAGTGATCGCACCCCCTCGGCCCGCCTCGGCGCGTGCCGCGCCTCGAAGGGGCGCCCGGCCGCGGCCGTTCCCCTCTTGCGGCCTCGCGCCCGCGGGTTCAAGCCGTGCGCCATGTCGCCCCCGCCCACCGCCCTCGTCGTCGGCGCCGGCCCCGCCGGGCTGATGGCGGCCGAGACCCTCGCCGCCCGCGGCGCCGCCGTGACGGTGGCCGAGGCGATGCCCTCGCCCGCGCGCAAGTTCCTGATGGCCGGCAAGTCCGGCCTCAACCTCACCCACGACGCGCCGCCCGCCCGCATCGCCGAGGCCTGCGCCGAGGCCGCCCCCTGGCTCGCGCCGGCGCTCGCGGCCTTCGGCCCGGCCGCGATCCGGGACTGGGCCGAGGGCCTCGGCCAGCCGCTCTTCACCGGCTCCTCCGGGCGCGTGTTCCCCCGCGCGATGAAGGCGTCGCCGCTGCTCCGCGCCTGGCTGGCCCGGCTCGACGCGCTCGGCGTCCGTCTGCTCCGCCGCCACCGTCTCGTCGCATTCGGGGACGAGGGCGCCCCCCTCGCGTGCCGCTTCGAGACCCCCGGCGGCTCCGTCACGCTCCGCCCGGACGTCGTGGTCCTCGCGCTCGGCGGTGCGAGCTGGTCGCGCCTCGGCTCGGACGGGCGCTGGACCGCGGCGCTCGCAGCCCACGGGGTCGAATGCGTCGGCTTCCGTCCCGCGAACGTCGCGCTCTCGGTCGAGTGGTCAGCGCACATGACGCCCCATTTCGGGGCGCCGCTGAAGCCGCTCGGCCTCTCCTCCGGCGGGCTGTCGGCGCGTGGCGAGGCCGTGATCTCCGCGCGCGGGCTCGAGGGCGGCGGCGTCTACGCCGTCTCCCGCGGCTTCCGCGCGGGAGCGCCGCTGATCGTCGACCTCGCTCCGGACCTTGCGGAAGTCGGCGCCGCCGCACGACTGGCCAAGGCCCGCCGCGGCGACAGCGCATCACGCCGGCTCGCCAAGGCGCTGGGACTCGACGCCGCCAAGCGCGCCC
>DATFKM010000503.1:0-5402 GCA_035268645.1 Paracoccaceae bacterium
CCGAGCCGCCGCCCGACCCCCTCCGCCAGAGCCGCCGCCTCAGGGCCGTAGGCCGCCGAGGTGCCCGAGGCCCCCGCGAAGCTCAGCGTGATCACCCGCGGCGCGAGCTCGCGCTGCCGAGCGCGCGCGCGGAGGAACGGCGCCCCCCAGATCGCGATGCGCGCGCCGAAGGTCGTCGGCGTCGCCGCCTGCCCGCGGGTGCGCGCCGTCATCGGCAGCTCCGCCCAGCGCGCCGCCGCCGGCCCGAGCGCGGCGAGGATCGCCGCGATCCGCTCCTCGATCAGCGCGAGATGCGCGCGCAGCCGCAACACCAGCGCGGTGTCGAGCACGTCCTGAGAGGTCGCGCCGAAATGCAGCCACGGCGCCGCCGCCTCCGGAAGCTGCGCGCGGAAGGCCGTGACGAAGGCGGGCACGCTCACTCCGTCCGCCGCCGTCCCTTCCGCGAGGGCCGAAGGATCGATCAGCGCCTCCCGCGCCGCCCGCGCGATGGCCTCGCCCGCCTCGGCCGGGACGATGCCGAGCTCGGCCTGCGCCTCGGCCAGCGCGCCCTCGAACAGCATCATGGCACGCAGCTCGGCCGCGTCGGTGAAGAGACGCGCCGCCGCCTCGTCGCCGAGATGACCCCGAAGGACCGGCGAATCGAGCGGCGAGGCCGTCACGCCGCCAGCGGCAGCCCGAGGATCTCCCGCGCCTCCCGCCAGGTCGCGACGCGCCGGCCGTGCGTCTCGCAGAGATCGGTCGCCACCTTGACCAGCGCGGCGTTGGAGGGGGCGAGCGTCTCGCGGTCCAGCCGCACGTTGTCCTCGAGCCCGGTGCGCGTGTGCCCGCCCGTCTCGACGCACCACTCGTTCACGATCCGCTGGCCGGCGCCGATGCCCGCCGCGCACCAGGTCGAGTCCGGCAGCAGCCGCGCCGTGACCTTGCGGTAGAAGTCGAACACCTCGCGGTCGACCGGCATGGCGTTCTTCACGCCCATCACGAACTGGACGTGCAGCGGCGCCGTCAGCCGGCCGTCCGCCACCATCTTCGCCGCCTGGAAGATGTGGCTGAGATCGAAGGCCTCGATCTCCGGCTTCACCCGGTAGGTCGCCATCTCGCCCGCCAGCCAGTCCACGAGGTCCGGCGGGTTCTCGTAGACCCGCGTCGGGAAGTTGTTCGAGCCGACCGAAAGGCTGGCCATGTCGGGCGAAAGCGGCAGCATCCCGCCCCGCGCCTTGCCGGCGCCGGAGCGCCCGCCGGTCGAGAGCTGCACGATCATCCCCGGACAGTGCCGCTCGATCCCTTCCTTGAGCCGCGCGAAGCGCTCGGGGTCCGAGGTCGGCTTCCCCTCGTCGTCGCGGACGTGGCAATGGGCGATGGTCGCGCCGGCCTCGAAGGCCGCCTGCGTCGACTCGACCTGCTCCTCCAAGGTGATCGGCACCGCCGGATTGTCCGCCTTGCCGGGCACCGAGCCCGTGATCGCCACGCAGATGATGCAGGGCGGCGTCGCGCCCGTTTCCGTCTCAGACATCGAAGAACACCGTCTCGTTTTCTCCCTGGAGCCGCACGTCGAAGCGATACGCTCCCGGCCCCTCCTTCTTCGCGATCAGCGTCCGCGCCCGCGCATCGAGGCGCGTCAGCACCGGATCCTCGGCGTTCGCCTCCGCCTCGTCCTCGAAATGCACCCGGGTCGAGAGCCCGAGATTGATCCCTCGCGCCACGATCCACATGGCGACGCAAGGGGCCGTCATCCGCCCGTCGGGGAACGGCGTGCGCCCCGGCTTGACCGTCTCGAAGCGGTACTCGCCCGTCTCGAGGTCGCAGGCGCAGCGCCCCCAGCCCGCGAAGGCCGGATCGGCCGTCCCGCGCGTCTCCCGCGGGCTCGGATAGAGCCCGGCGGCGTCGGCCTGCCAGATCTCCACCAGCGCGTCGCGCAGCACCGCCCCGGTCCCGTCGAAGATCCGGCCCGAGAGCGTGATCCGCTCGCCCTTCGCGCCGTCCCGCACCATCACGGCGCCGAGATCCTCCGGGAACACGCCCCCGAGGCCCGCCCAGTTCGGCACGAGCCCGATATGGACGTAGGGTCCCGCCGTCTGCGAGGCGCTCTCGGACAGCTCGCTCACGTCCCCTCCATCCGGTTCTCGAACAGCGTCGCCCGCCGCCCGCGCAGCACGATGTCGAAGCGATACGCCCGCGCGTCCATCGGGATCGTATGGCGCATGTCGAGCCGCGCGGTCAGCCGCTCGATCGCCTCGCCCGACGGGATCGAGCGCACGATCGGGCAGAGGGGGATGTGCGGATCGCCCTCGAAATACATCTGCGTGATCAGCCGCTGCCCGAAGCCGCTCCCGAACACCGAGAAGTGGACGTGCGCCGGGCGCCAGTCGTTCACCCCGTTCGGCCACGGATAGGGGCCGGGCTTCACCGTGCGGAACCGGTACCACCCCGCCGCGTCGGTCATGCACCGGCCGCAGCCCCCGAAATTCGGATCGAGCGGCGCGAGATAGCCTTCGTTCCGGTGCCGATAGCGCCCGCCGGCGTTGGCCTGCCAGACCTCGACGAGCGTGTGCGGCACCGGCCGCCCGTTCTCGTCCAGCACCCGGCCGTGCACCACGATCCGCTCGCCGAGCGCCATCTCCCCCGGACGCGCGAAGTTCAGGATCAGGTCGGCGTCGAGCGCCCCGATCGTCTCCGGCCCGAACGCCGGCCCCGTCGTCTCCGACAGCGTCGAATCCAGGGAAACCGGCGCCAGCCGCGGCGAGCGCGCGATCGAGCTCTTGTAGGGCGGATGCAGCGCCGGCGGATGCACCCCCCGATCCCGCGGGAACAGCGGTCCGTCGAAGTCCGACGGCCCGCTCACCTCTCGGCCTCCCGCTCGGCCAGCACCTCCCTGGCGATCCGGAAGGCGGTGTTCGCCGCCGGCACGCCGGCATAGACCGCGACGTGAAGCAGCGCCTCGCGCACGTCCTCGGCGCTCGCGCCGGTGTTCGCGGTGGCCCGAAGATGCAGCCGGAACTCGTCCTCCCGCCCCAGCGCCGCGAGGATCGCCAGAGTGATCATGGAGCGCTCGCGCCGCGTCAGCTCCGGCCGCGACCAGACCGAGCCCCACGCCCCCTCCGTCACGAAGGCCTGGAACGGCGCGTCGAACGCGGTCGCGTTCGCCTCGGAGCGCGCGACATGCGCCTCGCCCAGCACCTCGCGCCGCACCGCGCGGCCGGTCTCGCGCCGGTCAGTCGACAAGGTTCAGGTCCTGCAGAAAGCCGGTGATCAGCGACGCGGTCATGGCCGGGCGGTCGACGCAGGGCAGATGGCCCGATCCCTCGATCACCTCCATCCGCGCCCCGGGGATCAGCTTCGCCGTCGCCGCCACCAGATCCGGCGGGGTCGAGCCGTCCTCCGATCCCGCCATCGCCAGCGTCGGGAGGGTCAGCTTGCGCGTCGCCTCGGTCAGATCGGCCGCCGCGATGGCGCGGCCGCAGGCGACGTAGCCCGCCGCCGGCGTGCGCGTCAGCATGGTCCGCCAGATCGTCGCCTCCTCGGCGTGGCCGCTGCGGAAGCTCTCGGCGAACCAGCGCTGCATCACGGCGTCGGCTATCGCCTCGATGCCGCCCGCCTCGACCTGCCCGAGCCGCTCCTCCCAGATCTCCGGCGTGCCGATCTTCGCGGCGGTGTCCATCAGCACCATGCCGCGCACCAGCTCCGGGCGCCGCGCCGCCAGAGACTGCGCGATCATGCCCCCGATGGAGAGGCCGACGACCGCCGCGCCCGTCACCTCCAGCCGGTCGAGCAGCGCCGCCGCGTCGTCGGCCAGCCCCTCGATCGCGTAGGGGCCAGGCGTCAGCTCGCTCAGCCCGTGCCCGCGCTTGTCCGCCCGGATGATCCTGAGCCCGTCCGGCAGCAGCGCGACGACCTTGTCCCAGACCCTGAGATCGGTGCCGAGCGAATTGACGAACAGCACCGGCGCGCCGCCGCGGTCCCCCTCGTCGGCGTATCGGATCGTCGCGCCGTTCAGCCGCGCCCCGTGCATGGCTCGCCTCCCCGTCCCGGTTTCGCGCCATCATGCGCGCCGACCCGCCCGGCGCAAGGGCGCGCGCCTCGGTTTCGTCGCGCGACGGAACGCTGGCCAACGCGTGCGGCCGCGCTATCTCGCGGCTCGGAACCTTGAGGGAGAGGCGATGTGATGGCCGCCAAGGACGCCAACGAGGCCGGACGCGCGGGCCAGGTCCGTTCGATCACCCGCGCCGTCTCCGTTCTGCGCGCCCTCGCCGAGAGCGGCGACGGCCTGACGCTGAGCGAGACCGCCGCCGCCGCCGGTCTCGCCGCGTCCACCGCCCACCGCATGCTCACCACGCTGGAGAGCGAGCGCTTCGTGCGCTTCGACCCTGCGACCGGTTGCTGGCACGTCGGCGTCGGGGCCTTCACCGTCGGCGCCGCCTTCGCCCGCACGCGCGACGTCATCGTGCTCGCCCGCCCCTACATGCGCCGCCTGATGGAGAGCACCGGCGAGACCGCCAACATCTTCCTCGAATCGGGCGGCGAGGCGGTCTGCATGGCCCAGGTCGAGAGCCGCCATCAGATGCGCGCCCTCACCCGCGTCGGAGGCCGCGTGAAGATGCACTGGTCGGGCGCCGGCAAGGCCATGCTCGCGCACATGCGCCCCGAGCACGCGCGCCGCATCCTGGCCGAACACGGCATGCCCGCCGCCACCGCCCGCACCCGCACCGACCCCGACGCGCTTTTCGAGGAGCTGGCCCGCATCCGAGAGACCGGCGTCGCCGTCGACGACGAGGAGAACGCCGAGGGGCTGCGCTGCGTCGCCGGCGCCGTCCTGAACGAGACCGGCGCCCCCGTCGCCGCGATCTCCGTCTCCGGCCCCAAGAGCCGCCTCGGCGAGGAGCGCCTCGGCCAGCTCAAGGAGATCGTCGCCCGCGTGGTCGGCGAGGTGACGCGCGAATACGGCGGCCGCCCGGCCTGAGCGTCCGCGGGATCCGCGAGCCGGACCGCGATCGAACCCTCTGGACGCCCCGCGACGCCCTTGCTAAGGAGCGCGTGTCGGGAACGAGCGTCCCGGCAGGCTCCTGTTCCGGCGTAGCTCAGTGGTAGAGCATCGGACTGTTAATCCGCTGGTCGTAGGTTCGAATCCTACCGCCGGAGCCAACAAATCCAACGGCTTATGCCTGATTGCGGCGATCCCCGGGTCGCCGCTTTCGCTTCGGGGTAACGGATGGGGCAACAGGCGGCGGGTTCCGCGAAGCGGCGAGGATCGCGGTCTCGATCACGCCCGATCCGCGCCGGAGTAACGCCGCCGGTCCCAATCTCCGCCGAGCCCATCGCCCGCTCACCCGCGGCCGAACCTGCGCTTTCGCGCTGCGCGGCGCCGCCGCGAGGGAAACCGGGGTGGTCGCCCGCCTTGGTTTCGGCGG
>DATFKM010000504.1:0-4110 GCA_035268645.1 Paracoccaceae bacterium
GCTGGCGCAGGCCGGACCCGAAGCTGGCGGCGCCGGTTCGGCGCGGGGGGCGAGACGGGCGGGTCCGCCCGGCGCGCCGAGCGCGGCGACGGGATCGGCGCGGGCGGCGACGGGATCGGCGCGCTCCGCGTGCCGGCGACGCCCGGCGGCGACCGCGTGCCGGCGGGAGACGCGGAACCGCGGCCCGCCGGAGGCGCCGGCCCTCGGCTTCGCCCCGGTCGAGGGCGGCCGCGAGAACGACGAGCCGGCGTTCCCGCCGGCCGAGATCATCGGCGCCGGAGAGGAGGCGACGAGCGAGCCGGCCGAGGAGAAGGCGGCGGGCGCGGTCGTGATCGAGCTGCCGACCGCCTGCCGGCCGAGCGTCCGCGGCGGGTTCTACCCTGACGCGGTGGCGCGCCTTGCCCGGGGGCTCGGCGGCTGATCCGGGTCCCGGTCTCCACCAAGGTGTGGCTCGCCGGCGGCGTCCCCGACGCGCGCGAGGGCTTCGCCGGCCCGGGCGCCGGCGTCTCGGCTGTGCGGGAAGCGGTCCGGGTCTTCGACGGCGCTGCGAGGGGGCGGCGCCACGATCACGTCCGCGCCGGGGGGCGTCATCAGCCGCCGCGTCACGGGACCGGACGTCGCGAGCGCCGTGAGCCGGCCGTCGACGCCGGCGAGGGCCTCGAGCGCAAGGGCGCGCACCCGCGGCATCGCACCGACGACGCCCTCGACGGGCTCGCGCGCCCGTCGTCCGGCGACGACGCATCGCCGTCGCGAAGTTCCCTCGCCGCAGCCGGCCCATGATCGAGGCCCCGCCTTCGGTCACGAGCCGGCCACCTCGATCGCGAAAGCGCGCACCGTCTGCGTCTCGGTCGTCGCCCGCTCCCTTGCCTCGGGACCGACGCGCGGCCTTGGATGGGCGGGAGGGCCGGACGAGAGGGCCCGCGTGACGGAGGACGACATGGCGTTGAGAGAGGCCGATCTGGCGGGGACCTGGCGGCTGGTCCGCTACGTCTTCCGCACGCCCGGCGGCGGGACGCGCCCGCGCTGGCCGTCCGGCGCGACGGGCCTGCTGCACTATGGCGCGGACGGGAGGATGAGCGCGCATCTCTCGGCCCGCGAGCGGCCCGCCACGGGCGACGACATGAGCGCGCTCGATCCCGCGGTCGCGGTCGCGACGGTGGCCGGCTACATGGCCTATGCCGGGCCTTGGCGGCTGGAGGACGGGCGCGTGCGCCACGACGTCGAGATGTGCCTGCGCCCCGACTGGGTGGGCCGCGTCCTCTGGCGCACGCCGTCGCTGGCGGCGGACGGGACGCTGACGCTGGTGGCCGAGGGCGCGCGCATGGACGGGGACGTGGGCACGGCGGAGCTGGACTGGGTGCGGGTCTGAGCGTCGCCCGGCGCTGGACGCGGCCGCGTTTCCGGTCAAGGCTGTGCGCCCGGCCGCCGCGGCGCTTCGTCGCGGGGGCCGCAACGACGAACCGTCCAAGGGAGGCTTCCATGATCCGCATCGCCGCCGCGGCCTTCGCCGCCGCGCTGCTCGCCCTGCCCGCGGCGGCCGAGGAGGCGCCCCCGCCGCCTTGGCTGATGTCCGGCGCGAACACCGTCACCGTCGCCGTGACCTGGGGCGAGGCGGGCGTCGCCGCCCTGCTGCCCGCCGGCGTCGTTCCGGCGGCGGACCTCTCGGGCGGCATCAACGTCTACTACACGGAGGGCGGCTACGGCTTCGGCCCCTACGAATCCGCCTACGCCTACGTCAACGTGCAGGGCTGGGACAGCTCGGCCGGCGTCCCGGCGCGCTACATCCTCGGCGGCTGGTACGGACCCGATCCCAAGGTCGCGGCCGCGATGCGCGGATGGTTCGGCGCGGACGTGCAGACCGGCGCCGCCTCGCAGCGCGCCGAGGGCGACGACTGGATCGGCGAGGGCGGCGACGGGACCGGGATGATCCGGGTGCGCGTGACCCCGACGGGCGAGTGCGCGCCGGCGGTCGCCACGCTCAACTATGTCGGGCCGCGGGGTCCGGGCCTCGGCCTCGGACTGATGAAGGTTCCGTTCTCGGGCGCCTTCTGCGGCGCCGCCCCCGTCTCGGTCGAGATCGAGGCCCCCGAGGGCTCGCCCCTCGCCGCGCTCGAGGTCACCTCGATGCTCGGCGGCGGCCAGCTGAAGGACGGCGTGTTCAGCTTCACGGAGTGAGGCGGGCGGTTGCGTCCGCCCCCCCCACGAACGTCGTGTTTACCCGGCCGGAACGGTCCCAGAGCCTGATTTCACAGGAAGAGGGAGCGCAGGATGGAATACAAGGCCGTGCCTTTCGAACCGGCGGTGGACCGCAACGACGATAGTGGCTCCACGGCCGCGGCGCTGGATCGGCTGGTGCAGTCGGAAGCTTCCGAAGGGTGGGACTTCGTCTCGCTGGCCAATCACAGTACGCTCGTGCCCGGCTCGCGCGGCTGTTTCGGCTTCGGCAGTTCGGACCCGTATCCCAAGACCATGTCGGTGGCGGTCTTCAGGCGGTGAGGCGGGCGGCGATCCTGCTGATCCAGGCCTACCGAAGCTTTTGGCCGCGCCGTCTGCGCCGTGCGTGCCTGTTCCGCCGAAGCTGTTCGGCATACGTGCTCGAAGGGCTGGAAAGCTACGGGCTGGACGAGGGGCTGCGGCGCCTGCGCTCGCGCCTGCGCACCTGTCGACCGGGCTGCCGACGGCTCGAGGGCCAGGCGATCGACGCCCCGTTGTTCCGTCTCGCCGACGGGTCGGTCGTGGATGCCGGGGCACTGTCGGACTCCGCGCTGCGCGACCTCGGAGCGGATTGAACAGCCAAGCGGATCGCGCCGCAGGTCAGAACAGGAAATACCGCTGCGCCATCGGCAGCACCTCGGCCGGTTCGCAGGTCAGGAGTTCGCCGTCGGCGCGGACCTCGTAGGTCTCGGGGTCCACCTCCATCTTCGGGCAGAGGTCGTTGAGGCGCATGTCCTTCTTGCCGATGTCGCGGGTCCCGCGCACGGCGACGACGTCCTTGGCGAGGCCGAGGGCGGCCTTGACGCCGGCGGCCTCGGCCGCGGCGCTGACGAAGGTGACGGCCGAGCGCTCCACCGCGCGGCCCATGGCGCCGAACATCGGGCGCGAATGGACCGGCTGGGGCGTCGGGATCGAGGCGTTGGGGTCGCCCATCTGCGCCATCGCGATCGAGCCGCCGATCAGCGACATCACCGGCTTCACGCCGAAGAAGGCGGGGTCCCAGAGGCAGAGATCGGCGCGCTTGCCGACCTCGATCGAGCCGATCTCGTGGCCGATGCCGTGCGCGATCGCGGGGTTGATGGTGTATTTCGCGACGTAGCGGCGGACGCGGAGGTTGTCGTTCTCGCCCTGTTCCTCGGGCAGGCGGCCGCGCTGCACGCGCATCTTGTGCGCCGTCTGCCAGGTGCGGAGGATCACCTCGCCGACCCGCCCCATCGCCTGGCTGTCCGAGGCGATGATCGAGAAGGCGCCGAGATCGTGCAGGATGTCCTCGGCGGCGATGGTCTCGCGGCGGATGCGGCTTTCGGCGAAGGCCACGTCCTCGGGGATCGATTTCGACAGGTGATGGCAGACCATCAGCATGTCGAGATGCTCGTCGATGGTGTTCGTCGTGAAGGGCCGCGTCGGATTGGTGCTCGACGGGATCACGAAGGGCTCGCCGCAGACCTTGATGATGTCGGGCGCGTGCCCGCCGCCGGCGCCTTCGGTGTGGAAGGCGTGGATGGTGCGTCCGGCGATGGCCTTCACCGTGTTCTCGACGAAGCCGGATTCGTTGAGCGTGTCGGTGTGGATCATCACCTGCACGTCCATCGCGTCGGCCACGCTCAGGCAGGTGTCGATGGCGGCGGGGGTGGTGCCCCAGTCCTCGTGCAGCTTCAGCGCGCAGGCGCCGGCGGTCACCATCTCCTCGAGCGCGGCGGGGCGGCTGGCGTTGCCCTTGCCGCTGAGGCCGAGGTTCATCGGAACGCCGTCGATCGCCTGCAGCATCCGGGCGATGTGCCAGGGGCCGGGCGTGCAGGTGGTGGCGAGCGTGCCGTGCGCCGGCCCGGTGCCGCCGCCGAGCATGGTGGTGACGCCGGAATGCAGCGCGTCGTCGATCTGCTGGGGGCAGATGAA
>DATFKM010000505.1:0-5556 GCA_035268645.1 Paracoccaceae bacterium
TTGGTGACCGCGTTGACCGGCTCGGCCCAGAAGCCGGGGTCTATGCGCTCGCAGTAGCTGTCGATGGCGCGGGTCCAGGCGGCGGTCTCTTCCATCGAGCGGGGATCCTTGCAGAGGCGGCGGGACGCGCCCGGCAAGATAGGTCGCCGCCGCGGCGGGCAAGGGGGGCGGCGGCTTGCGCCTCCCCGTCGCGGGGGGCAGCCTTCGCTCCGGACGCAGGAGGCGCGAGGGCACGGAGATGGCGGGAAGCGTGGAGCGGGTGGCCGAGGCGTTGCGGGCGGCGGGCGTCGAGGCCGAGATCCGGCGCATGCCCGCCTCGACCCGGACGGCCGAGGAGGCGGCGGCGGCCTGCGGCTGCGAGGTGGCGCGCATCGTCAAGTCGCTGGTGTTCCGCGGCGCCGGGAGCGGGACGCTGACGCTTCTGTTGGTCTCGGGCGCTCATGGCGCGGATCCGGCGCTGGCGGAGGCCGCGGCGGGCGAGCCGCTCGAGCGGGCCGACGCCAAGGCCGTGCGGCGCGAGACGGGGTTCGCGATCGGGGGCGTGGCGCCGGTGGGCCATGTCGCGCCGGTCAGGACGCTGATGGACGAGACGCTGATGGCGCATCCGACGGTATGGGCGGCGGCGGGGGCGCCCGACGCGGTGTTCGAGATCGCGCCGGAGTCCCTGCTGGCGCTGACCGGCGCGCGGCTGGTGCGGCTCGCCTGAAGGCGCGGCGAGGGCGGCCGCCCCGGTCCCCGGGCGCGTCGGGGGTGGGCGGGCGGGCCGCGCGCCCGGGGACCGGGGCGCATCCCGCCGCGCGGGTCTGCGCCGCGGCCGCACTTCGGATGCCTCCGAGACGGAGGGCGCGCGGGTCCGGAGGGACGCCCCGCCTTCCCCTCGCGCCGCGGCGCTGGCATGACTCGCCCCGACGCGCCCTTTGGGGGCGCCGGACGGGAGGATGCGAGATGAGACTGACCTGGCTCGGGCATTCCGGCTTCCGCATGGAGATCGCGGGGGAGACGCTGCTGGTGGATCCCTGGCTGCGCGGCAATCCGATGTTCGACGAGAGCCGCTTCGACGAGGCGGTCGAAGGCGCGGGCTGGGTGCTCGTCAGCCACGGCCACGGCGATCATGCGGGCGACGCGGCGGAGATCGCGAAGAAGACCGGCGCCAAGATCGTCGGCATCTACGACTTCATGCAGTGGATGGAGGGCGAGCACGGCGTCGAGACGGTCGGCTTCAACAAGGGCGGCACGGTCGCCCTCGGCGAGGTGAAGGTGACGATGGTGCAGGCGACGCACTCCTCGTCCTTCCCCGGGCTGAACTATGCCGGCACCGAGTCGGGCTTCATGATCGCGGGGGAAGGCAAGACCGTCTACTTCTCGGGCGACACCGACGTCATGGCCGACATGCAGGTGTTCGAGGCCCTCCACGCGCCCGAGATCGGGATCCTCTGCGCCGGCGGGCACTTCACCATGGACATGAAGCGCGCCGCCTTTGCCGCGAAGACGTTCTTCGACTTCGAGACGGTGATCCCCTGCCACTACAGGACCTTCCCGCTGCTGGAGCAGGACGCCGCGGCGCTGCGGGCCGAGCTCGGCGGCAAGGTGCGCGAGCCGGAGGTGATGGTCCCGATCGAACTCTGAGCGTGTCGGCGGGCGCGGCCCTCGGCGGTCCTCCTCCGCCGGCAGCCAGCACGCTGGGCCGGGCTCGGGCGCGAGCCGAGGGCGGGGTGGAAGCGTCGTCGTGCTCGGCGGCGGCGAGTCCACCCGGCAGGCGGCGCCCGGAGGAACGGCGTGGCAGGCCATGTCCCCGTATCCGCCGACCTCGTTCGGAGGGCCGTGGCGGGCGAAGCTTCGACGTCGCGCGGTGTTCGCCTCCACTTCGCGTTCGCGCAGACGGGCCTCCCGACAGGCGTTCGCGTCGAAGGAGGGGCGGGCCTTCGACGCGTATTCGTCGTGGCCGTGCACCGTGGCGCCCGGATGGCGCTCCGGAACTTCGTCCGCAAGCGCGTAGAGCGGGGCCTTCTGCTCCGGCGTGCGCGTGTCCTTCGGCCGAGAGTCGTCCTCCGTCGTGGCAGATGCCGATCGAATCGGCGTTGTGCCCATGCACATGCGCGCCGATCTCGGAGTCCGGCCGTCCGCTGCGGCGCGTCCCGTCGAGTTCGATGACGTGGTGGTGGCCGATGTCGCTCCGACCGTTGTCGTCGACGTGCCAGCCGCGGATCGTGTCGATCCCGACATCCCCGCCCTCCGGCGTCGCGGAACAGTCCCGGAGGATGCGGTCGATCGTCCTCAGGGCGGTGTCCTTCCGGATGCGAGGCTGGCGGCGGACCGAACGGCGCGGAACCGATCTCATCGGCGGGCCGCGAAGAAATCCCGGAGGAGCGCGGCGCATTCCGCCTCCCGCACGCCCCCGATCACTTCGGGACGATGGTGGCTCTGGGTACGGTCGAAGACGCGTGCGCCGTGGTCGACTCCGCCGGATTTCGGATCGGGGGCGCCGTAGACCACACGCGCGACGCGGGCGGCGGCGATCGCGCCGGCGCACATCGCGCAGGGCTCCAGCGTGACGAAGAGGACGGCGCCTGGCAGGCGTTCGGAGCCGGCGAGGGCGCAGGCGGCGCGGAGCGCCAGCATCTCCGCGTGCGCGGAGGGGTCGGCGCGTTCGCGCGTGCGATTGCCGGCGGCGGCGAGCGGACGGCCCGAGGCGGAGAGGATCGCCGCGCCCACCGGCGTCTCGCCGCGCCGGGCGGCGGCGCGCGCCTCCTCCAGCGCGCGGGTCATCGGCGCGGCGAAGCTGGCGCTCATGCCGGAACTCCGAGGCGCAGGAGCCGCGCGCCGCGCACGGCTCGGACCTCGCGGAAGCCGAGCCGCGCGAGCAGGGCCAAGGCGGGTCGGTTGCCTTCGCGGACCACGGCCGCGACCTCGCGCGCGATCTGCGGCGCCTCGGCGACGACGGCGGCCATCGCCTCGCCCGCCAGGCCCTTCCGGCGCCGGTCGGGGAAGGCGGCGAAGCTGGCCTCGATCTCGGCCCGGCCGTCGATGACGCAGAACTGAAGGCCGGCGAGCACCGCCGGCCCGGCCGCGTCCTCCCAGAGGCGAAGGCCGAAGCGGTGGGCGGCCCAGTGCGCGGCGTGCGCCTCGGCCCCGGCACGGGCGCGGGCGGCGTCCCAAGGCCGCGCGCCGTCGGCGCTCCAGCGCAAGGTGGCGGGCTCGCCGAACAGGACGGCGAGGACCGGCGCGTCGCCGGGCGCGACCGGGCGGCCGCGGAGGCGCGGGCTGTCTAGGACGCTCATCGGTCGCCAGCATGGCGCGGCGCGCCGCCGGAGGCCAGCGCGAGGGCGAGGGAAGGCCTGCGGGCGGGGGGCCTCGCCTCCCTCGCTCGGCGATCCCCCGCCGCCGCCCCCTCGCGCAGGCGGCGGCGTCGGTGGCGCGGGCGCCGGCTTCGAGACGCTTTCCCCGGCGGGCGGCCGGGCGTATGGGAGCGGCATGACCGAACGGGACGACGACGGGAACGACGGGCGCGAGCGCATCGCCAAGCGGCTTTCGCGGGCGGGCGTCGCCTCGCGCCGCGTGGCGGAGACGATGATCGCCGAGGGGCGCGTGACGCTGGACGGCAGGCGGGTGACGACCCCGGCGACGCTGGTGGGGCCGGGCGCCCGGCTGGCCGTGGACGGCCGCGAGGTGGCCGAGCCCGAGCCGCCGCGGCTCTGGCGCTATCACAAGCCGGCCGGCCTCGTGACGACGGAGGCGGACGAGAAGGGGCGGCCCACCGTGTTCGAGCGGCTGCCGCCGGAGATGCCGCGGGTGCTGAGCGTCGGGCGGCTCGACCTGACCTCGGAGGGCTTGCTGCTGCTGACCAACGACGGGGGGCTGAAACGGCGGCTCGAGCTTCCCGCCACCGGTTGGCTGCGGCGCTACCGGGTGCGGGTGCACGGCGTGCCGGGCGAGGCGGATCTGGATCGCCTGCGCCGCGGCATCGAGGTGGAGGGCGAGCGGTTCCGGCCGATGTCGGTCGCCGTGGACCGTCAGCAGGGGGCGAACTGCTGGCTGACGGTGTCGCTGCGCGAGGGGCGCAATCGGGAGGTCCGCCGCGCGCTCGGGGCGCTCGGCTTCGACGTCTCGCGGCTGATCCGGATCGGATACGGGCCGTTTCAGTTGGGCGATCTGACGCCCGGGGCGGTGGAGGAGGTGCGCCCGAAGGTGCTGCGCGAGCAGCTAGGGCTGCCGCCCGCCGAGCCGGCGCGGGCCGGGCCGGGTCGCGCCCCCGGCGCCGGGGGCGGCGGCAAGGCCGGCGGCGCGAAGGCCGGCGGCGGCGCGAACGCCGGGACGCGGAGCGAGGACGGGGCCGGCGCGGCGAAGAGTGCGCGGGGTCCCGGGCGTGGCGGGGGCGGGAGGCAAGCCGGCCCCGGACGACGGCGCTGAGGCTTCGGCCGTCGCGCTGTCGGACGCGACGCGTCGACGCCGCGCTCAGGAATGTGCGGAAGGATGCAGGCGCGGCGCATAGCCGGCGGCGAGGACGGCGACGACGGCGGGCCGGGTGAGGCGCTCGACCGCGCCGGACGGGAGCGGCTGCGGCGCGCCCCAGCCGGCCCAGCCGAACGGCCGCACGGCGTCGGAGAGCTTCAGATAGGCCGTCCCGTCGCGGGCGAACACCGCGCCGGGCGGCAGCGACGCGACCCCGCCCTGCGCCGAAGGCGCCCGGCGCTCGGCGTCGAGGACGCGGTCCATCTCCGGCGCGCGGGGCGGCGCCGAGAGGCCGTGGCCGGCGGCCCAGGCGGCGGCGAAGGCGCGGGCCTCCGCCCGGCGGCATTCGAAGCAGGGTCTGTGCCCCGCCGCGAGCGCTACCGCCTCGTCGAGGAAGAAGAGCTCGGTGTAGCCGTGGCCCATCACCTCGCGGCGCCGGCCCTTGAAGGCGAGCGCGCAGGCGATCCAGGCGCGGGAGCCTTGGCGTCGGCGGATCGTCCCGGTCTCCGGGTCGTGCAGGCGCCCGCCGCGATTTCCCATCAGCGTTCCTCGGGCCGGGACGGCCTGGAGCCCGCCGAACGGATCGACGCGATTGCGGAGCGGCGAGCGGCGCATGACGCCGGATCATGCGCCGCATCGGACGAGCGGCGCAACCGGCGCTCATCCGCGCTTTGCGCCCGGAGCGGACGCGGGTTAGCTCTGCGACCCTGAGGAGGGCGGGGTCATGGAGATCGTCGAGTTTCCCTCGGCCAATCACGGGCCGCGGCGCGGGGTCATGGCGCCGGACATGATCGTGATCCACTACACCGGCATGGCCTCGGCCGCGCTGGCGCTGGCGCGTCTCGCCAATCCCTCGTCCGAGGTGTCGGCGCATTACCTGATCGACGAGACCGGCGGCGTGTTCCGCATGGTGGCCGAGCCGCGGCGTGCCTGGCACGCGGGCGTGGCGCGGTGGGGACGGATCGAGGACGTGAACTCGCACTCCATCGGCATCGAGCTCGCCCATCCCGGCCATGACGGCGGCAACCCGCCGTTCCCCGAACCGCAGTTCGCGGCGCTGACGGAGCTGGTGAAGGGGTTGCGCCTGCGCTGGGGCGTGCGGCCGGA
>DATFKM010000506.1:0-3436 GCA_035268645.1 Paracoccaceae bacterium
GCCTCGGGCTGGTCGACGTAAGCCGCGCCCACCTCGGCCTTGAGCGCCGCGCCGACCGGCACCAGGTAGTCGCCGGGATAGAGCCCCTCGGCGATCCGCGGCTCCAGCCCGTTGGCCTCGCGATAGCGCTCGAAGGCGGAGCGGGCGAGCACGTCGACCTGCGCGCCGCCGTCGTTGATGTAGTATTCCCGCGTCACGTCGTGGCCGGTGAAGGCGAGCAGCGAAGCCAGCGCGTCGCCGAACACGGCGCCCCGGGTGTGCCCGACATGCAAGGGCCCCGTCGGGTTGGCCGAGACGTATTCGACGTCGACCTTGCGCCCGCCCCCGACGTCAGAGCGGCCGAAATCCGATCCCGCCTGAAGCGCCGCCGCCACCGCCCCGCGCCAGATCGCCGGGGCGAGGCGCAGGTTGAGGAAACCGGGCCCCGCCACCTCGGCCGAGACGACGCGGGCGTCGGCCTCCAGCTTCGCGGCCAGCGCCTCGGCGATCTCCCGCGGCTTGCGCTTCGCGGGCTTGGCGAGCACCATCGCCGCGTTGGTCGCCATGTCCCCGTGCGCCGGATCCCGCGGCGGCTCCACCGCGACGGCGGAGAGATCGAGGTCCGCAGGCAGCGCGCCCTCGTCGGCCATCGCCCCGAGGCTCGAGACCACCAGCGTGCGGATGTCGGCGAAGAGGTTCATCGGCGGGCTCCCGTCGTCAGGCCCGCGGTCTCTACCACGCCCCCCCGCCGGGTCAACGCGGCGCTCGTCCGTCCGGCGCGGCGGCTGAGCCGCCCCCTCACGACCCCGCCGACGCGCGGTCGCCGGGAGCCGCCCCCGGCCTGCCGGACCCCGACCCGGCGGACCGCTAGACCCGCGCCCGAGGCTCGCTCGGCGGTCGGACCCGCGCCCGCGGGTCGCTCGGCGCTCAGACCCGCGCCTGCGGGTCGGTCAGCTGCCGGTGCTCCTGCAGCGCGAAGCGGTCCGTCATCCCGGCGATCCAGTCGGCCACCACCCGCGCCCGCCGCGTCTCCGAGACGGCGTGCTCGGCCGCCTCGCGCCAGTCGTCCGGCATCACGCCCGGCGTCTCCATGCAGATCCGGAACAGGTCCGTCACCACCCCGGTCGCCTTGCGGCGCATGCGCGTGACCCGCCAGTGGCGATACATCCGCTCGAACAGGAACGCCCGGATCGCGCGCACGTCCTCCACCATCCGGGGCGAGAACGCCGCCGTCGGCCGACCCAGCGCCCGCACCGCGCCGGGCGAGGCCGGCGTCGCCTCGGCCAGCCGCCGCCGGGTCTCGGCCAGCAGATCCTCGACGAAGGCCCCGAACACCCGCCTCAGCGCCTCGTGCTGACGGCGCGCCGGCTCGAGGCCCGGCCATCTCGCGTCCACCTCGCGGAACCGCTCGCCGACCACCGGCAGTCGGGCCAGCTCCTCCACCGTGAACAGCCCGGCCCGCAGCCCGTCGTCGAGGTCGTGCACGTTGTAGGCGATGTCGTCCGAGAGCGCGGCGATCTGCGCCTCCGCCCCGGCGTGCTCGTGCAGTTCGAGGTCGTGCCGCGCCACGTAGTCCGCCAAGGCCCAATGCAGCCGACCCGGATCGTCCTCGCGCCCCGCCAGCAGCGGGCCGTTGTGCTTGGCCAGCCCCTCCAGCGTCTCCCAGGTCAGGTTCAGCCCGTCGAACTCGGCGTAGCGCGCCTCGAGGTCGGTCACCACGCGCAGCGCCTGGGCGTTGTGGTCGAAGCCGCCGAAAGGGGCCATGCAGGCCGCCAGCGCGTCCTCGCCGGTGTGCCCGAACGGCGTGTGGCCGAGGTCGTGCGCCAGCGCCACCGCCTCGGCCAGATCCTCGTCCAGTCCCAGGGTGCGGGCCAGGGTGCGCGCCACCTGCGCCACCTCGATCGAGTGCGTCAGTCGGGTGCGGTAGTAGTCGCCCTCGTGCTCCACGAACACCTGCGTCTTGTGCTTCAGCCGGCGGAAGGCGCTGGAATGGATGATTCGGTCCCGATCCCGCTGGAAGCAGGAGCGGTGGGCGCTCTCGGGTTCGTGGTGAAGCCGCCCGCGGGAGGCTTGCGGGCGGCAGGCATAGGGCGCGGTCATGCGGGGTCTCGCCGGCTGCGGGTCGCGATCGGTACGGGGGCGCCGTCGGCACGGCGGGCGTCATTCGCCGGCCTTCGGCGCGGGGCGTCGTTCGGGCGCCTTGGCGCCGGGGGTCGCCGCGCCTAGGTTCCGGGACGTGATAGCGCAGCCAGCGCGCCGGCGGAACCGCCCTGCGGGAGGGCGGCCATCGGCGCGCCGAGCATGGGAGCCCCGCGCATGGACGCCCCCGATCTTCTCTCCCCCGCGACGGACGCGGCGCCGCCCCGCGTCACCGACCGCGCCTTCGCCCGCCTCGCCGAGATCGCCGAGGCCGAGGGCGCGCCCGTCAGGCTCCGCGTCGCCGTCGAGGGCGGCGGCTGTTCCGGCTTTCAGTACGACATCGCGCTGGCCGAGGCGGCCGACGAGAACGACCTCGTGCTCGAGAAGGCGGGGCAGGCGGTGCTGATCGATTCCGTCTCGCTGCCGTTCCTCGCCGGCGCCGTGATCGACTTCACGGACGAACTGATCGGCGCGCGCTTCACGGTGGAGAACCCGAACGCCACCAGCGCCTGCGGCTGCGGGGTCAGCTTCTCGCTCTGATCCGCGGCCGGAAGCGGCCGCCGCCTCGTTCCGCAGGCCGGACATGCGGCGCCGAGAACGAGCGGTGGCGTTCTTCGGCGCTTCCTCAAGGGCGCTCGCGAAGCGCCTGAAGCCGTCGCCACGGAGCCGAACCGGTGGACGCGAAGACGCCCGCCAGCTCGCTCGCGGCAGGCGCGCGCCGGTCGCCGCGTGCGGGCGATCCCGGCCTCGGCCCGCGCCGCCTCCAGCGCCCTCGCGGCGCGCGCGACGCCCGATCGGAACGCGCGCGCCCTCGGGCGCCGCATCCCGTCGCTCGGCGCGGCGACCTTGCGGGCGGGACGGATCCAGGACGACGACGGCCCCTCCACGGGCTCTGGCCTGCGACAGGTCGGCAATCGGTCGCGTCTTCCCTGCACGGCAGTCTTTCCGACCCTCGCCTCCCATGGGCGCCGCGGCTAGGGTCCCGGCCATGCGCGACGCCGTCCCCGACTCGCCCGAGCCCGCCCCGCCCGTCGAGGATGCCGCGACGATCCTGCGGCGCGTCTTCGGCTTCGACGCCTTCCGCCCGGGCCAGGCCGAGATCGTGGAGGCGATCCTCGCCGGCCGCGACGTCCTCGCGATCATGCCGACGGGCGGCGGCAAGTCGCTCTGCTACCAGCTCCCGGCCCTCGCGCGCCCCGGCCTCGCGCTCGTCGTCTCGCCGCTCATCGCCCTGATGCGCGACCAGGTCGCCGCCCTCCGCGCCGCGGGGGTCGAGGCCGGCGCCCTCACCTCCGCCAACGCTCCGGAGGAGAACGAG
>DATFKM010000507.1:0-2674 GCA_035268645.1 Paracoccaceae bacterium
GCCGTGGCGCCACGGCGTGCCGATCCAGCCCGCCGCCGCGCCCGCGATCCGCGCGCGCCTCGCCGCGTCAACGGAACAGAGATCCGCCGTCATGCGCTTCGTCCTCCCTCGGCCAGGCCGTGAGCCAGTCCTCGCCCGGCATCAGAGGAAAGCCTCGGAAATTCAGGAAATTGCCGAACTTCGCCTGGCAGGTTCCGGCCGACTTGTCGCAGCCCGCAAACACCCGCGCCCCGTCGCCGACCGCCACGGGGCGCTCCGCCGCATGCCAAAGCTCGAGCACCACGATCGGCCCCGCCCGATGCGCCTGAACCGTGGCCGTGCGGCCGTCATTCGCTCCGGACGTCCACTCCAGCCGCCCGAGCGAAAACCACCCGTCCGGCCGACCGTCGATGCCGGAGACCTCGAAGCGGCGCGCATCCAGCACCCGCACGACCTCGGCGTCGCGCCGGAACGCGCCTCCGCCCAATTCCACGCCGCAGCGCGCGTCCCCGACCTCCGCGTCGCAGAGCCGCTGGAAACTCCGCCCCATCGGCCGGTTGAGCGCCTCCGAGACGCCGAGCACCTCCATCTCGAAGCCGCCCGCCCCGCGCCGGATCTCGCCCGCCGTCCCCGCGAAAAGCTTCATCCGCCGCGACGGGACCCGCCAGTCCACCAGCCACTGCTCGATCGCCGCGCCGTCGTAGAGCCCGGCCGCGACGTCCGCCTCCGCGATGCGGTCCGACCTCAGCGCCCCCGCCACCTCGGCGTTGTCGACGGAGAGTCCCAAGGACGATTCGATCTCGGAGCCCTGGAACCCTGTCCCCGGCTCATGGTCCAGTCCCATGAACCGCACGGTGCGGTCGTGGTCCGTGAAGCCCATCTCAGCCCCGTCGCGCCGCCGCACGCGCCAGCACCGGCACAGCGTCGTCGTCTCCGAGGCGAGTTGCCGGGCGAGCCCTTCGTCGATCTCCCGCATCAGACCCTGATCTCCACGACAGGAATGGACGGCGCCTCGCCCGCGTCGATCGAGGCGAGGCTCGCCTCGATCCGGTCGGTGTCGAAGCGCACCGGCACGTCGAACTCGAAGCCCGCCGTCACGGTTCGGCCGGCGGACGGCGGCAGCACGAACGCCACGTTCCCCGTCTCGTGGTCCACGGTGAACGCCGCGTCCTCCGCCTGTTCCGCCCCGTCGACAGCGATCCGCACCGTTCCCTTCACCGGCTTGGCGACGATCCGCGTCCATGGGTTCGGCCCGAAATCGTAGAGCTTCGCCAGTCGGAACACGGTCGTCGTTCCGTCCCCGACGCCGATCACCTGATCCGTCGGCGACGGGACCGCCGAAGGCGCGCAGGACTTCCAGTCCAGCCAGTCCTTCCAGCGAAAGCCGTGCAGCGCGCCGCGTCGCGCCTCGAAGAAGGCCATCACCTCCGCCAGATCGTCGAGCGAGGTCAGCCCCCACCCGGCGTCGAAGCGCCGCCGCGACGCCTCCCACGGCGTGTTCCGCTGCTCGTGCCCGCTCGCGAGCGTCACGATCTCCGTGCGCCGCTCCGGCCCGCCGGTCGAGCCCGCCGACAACCGGTCCGGAAACCTCGTCTCGTGAAACGCCATGCCCTCACCCGTGCCTGGATCCGCGCCGAACCGCCCGCGCCACCTGCGCCGCCACCTGACTGCGCGACTTGGCGAAGCTGGCCGCGTCCGGCGTCGCGATGTTCACCGTCACCCGCGATGCGCCGCCGCCGCCGCTTCCGGCCGCGACCCCGAGCCGCCCGTCCGCGCCCCGCCGCAGCGGCAGGATCGCCTCCGGCCCCGCCTCGCCCATCAGCCCCGTGCCGCCCCGCATCCCGAACAGCGTCGGCCCGTCCACGACGCCGCCGCCGGCGAAAGCCCGGACACGGCCGCCGGAGAGCACGCCGCCCTCCGCGAAGGCCGTGACGTTCCCCGCGACGCCGCCGATCAGGCTCCCCAGAACCCCGCCCAGCCCCTCGGTCAGCGCGCCGTGCACCGGCCGCACCGCCGCGTCGAAGGTCCGCCCGGCGAGGTCCCGCCCCAGCCCCTTCAGCACGTCGGACGCCCGCCCCCCGCCCGTCACCATCCTGTCGAAGGCCGAGCGAAGCGCGCCGGAGATGGACCCCGCCAGCGCCTGCGCCTCACGCTCCGTCGCCTTCATCTCACCGCGCAGACGACGCAGTTCCTCGCTCATCGCCGCGGCCATCTCGCCGCTCGCGGGCGAGATCGGCTGCAACCCGTCCTCGCCCGCCTCCGCGAACACGCCCATCTCAGCCTCCCTGATCCGGATACCGCGCCTTCAGCGCGTCGAGATCGCCGCGCGACATCGGCGCCGGCGCCGCCTCGGCCAGCGCCGTCGCCGCCGCCGCGAACTCCCGCGGCGTCATCGCCCAGAACGCCTCGGGCGGGAGCCGCAGCACCCCGAGCCCGACGCGCATCAGCCCCGCCCAATCCATCGCGCTCAGTCCAAGGGCGCGAAGGCCGCCAGCAGCAGCCGCGCCCCCGCCCGCGCCGCCCCGCCCGCGCCGCCCTCGATCTCCATCGCGGCGACCTCGTCGTCGCCGACCGTCTCGCCGGCGCCGCGAAGCCCTGCTCCGATCAACGCGATCAGGTCGCGCGCCGTGAAGCGCCCCGCCTCGAAGCGCTCCACCAGCGCCGGCAGCCCGCCCTCGCCGAGCCCCGCCTCGAG
>DATFKM010000508.1:0-3142 GCA_035268645.1 Paracoccaceae bacterium
AATCCGCGCAGTCGAGAGGTCCAGAGAATATCGGCCCCGAGAGACCGCTTCCGAGCCACCCGGCGTCACTGCCAGTGCTCAGCCCCTCCCGCATAACCCTCGAAAACAACGGAAAAATCTGGCCGTAGCCGGATGGGGAGAACGCTTTCGCTGGGGCAAGTGGCGGAGAGGGTGGGATTCGAACCCACGGTGGGGTCGCCCCCACAACGGTTTTCGAGACCGCCCCGTTCGACCGCTCCGGCACCTCTCCTCGTATGGGGCCGACTTAGCGGAGGCGCTGATGCGATGCAAGCGGCGCGCCCCGGCTTTCGGCGTCGGGCGCTCGCTTGACAGAGACGGCCGCGGCCGGCATACCGCGCGCTCGATTGGCGCGACGGCGATCCGTTTCCCGCGTCGACGAGCGACGCAACCCGCTCCCGACCGGGAGCGCGCCGTCCTAGGCGGGACAGGGTTCCCCGAAAGTCCGCCCGAAGGCGGCGCCGAAGGACGCGGAAGAGCGAGGAAGAGACTCATGCGCGCGGTGTTGAAGACCGGCGGCAAGCAATACAAGGTGACCGCCGGCGACGAGCTCGAGGTGGAGAAGCTGGAGGCCGAGGCGGGCCAGAGCATCCGCTTCGACGAGGTGCTGATGATCATCGGCGAGGACGGCGCGGTCACCGTCGGCGCACCCCGCGTCGAGGGGGCGTCGGTCGAGGCCGAGGTGATCGAGCAGTTCCGGGGTCCGAAGACGATCTCCTTCAAGCGCCGCCGCCGCAAGCATTCCTCGGCCCGGCGCAAGGGTCATCGGCAGAATCTGACGCGCGTGCGCGTCACGAACGTCGTCGCCGGCTGATCCGCCGGCGCAGCAAGGAGAGAGACCATGGCGCACAAGAAGGCCGGCGGCTCCTCGCGCAACGGGCGCGACTCCGCGGGGCGTCGCCTCGGGGTGAAGAAGTATGGCGGCGAGGCGGTGATCCCGGGCAACATCCTGATCCGGCAGCGCGGCACGAAGTGGTGGCCCGGCGACAACGTCGGCATGGGCAAGGACCACACCATCTTCGCCACGGCCGAGGGCGCGGTGAAGTTCCACAAGGGACTGAAGGGGCGCACCTTCGTGTCCGTCGTGCCTGCGAACGACGACGCCGCGCCCATGGCGGCCGAATAAGGGCCGGCCCGCGCCCCCGAAGACGGGCCGAGAGGGCCGGCGGAGACCCCGCCGGCCCTTCGCCGTTTAGGCCCTTGGCAGGCGCGAGGCCGGCCCCCGCCGCCGACGGGGCCGAAGGTGGAGCGTCGCGGCGGATCGATCCGGGCGGGGCGCGGCCGCCCTTGGCCCCCGAGGGAGGACGACGCATGCTGGACGGTCTGCCACTGGCTCCACGCATCGAGGCCGGAAGGCTCGCCTTGCGTCCGCCCCGGCCCGCCGACGCCGCGCTGATCGATCTCTATCTCGGCGATCCGCGCGTGGCGCGGATGCTCACGGCGATCCCGCACCCCTATCCGCCGGGCGCCGCCGATGCGCTGATCGAACGCGCTCTCGCCGGGCGCCGCTCCGGCCCGCTCTACGTCATGGACGCCTCGGGCGCCGGCGGCCCGGATCTGGTCGGCCTCGTCTTCGTCAACCGCGGGGAAAGGTCGGGCGAGTTCTCGATCGGCTACTGCGTCGGCCCGCCGTTCTGGAATACGGGCTATGCGACGGAGGCGGTGCGCGCCGTCGTCGACCACCTGTTCGTGGCTGGCGCCGAGGCGGTCACGGCGGTGGTGTTCCACGACAACGAGATCTCGGCACGCGTGCCGATCCGCCTCCGCTTCGCCTACGAGGGCGACGGCGAGACGTTCTGCGCCGCCCGCGGCGCGGTCGCGCCGGTCTGGCGATATCGGCTGGAGCGAGCGCGATGGAGACCCTCCTGACGCCGCGCCTCCGCCTGCGTCCGCCGCGGGACGAGGACGCCGAGGCGCTCTCGGCCGGCTCGAACCGCCTCGACGTCGCGCGCTGGCTGATCCGCGTGCCGCATCCGAACCCGCCCGAGGCCGTGCGCGTCTTCCTGGCCCGTATCCGCGCGGCGGGTGCGCGCGTCCACGTGGTGGACGACGGCGCGCCGCGCGGTCTCGTCGGGCTCGATCCCGAGCTCGGCTACTGGATCGCACCGGAGGCGCAGGGTCTCGGCTATGCGACCGAGGCCGCCGCCGCGGTCGTCGCCGAGGCCTTCGCTCGCGGCGCCGAGACGCTCGCCGCCGGCCATCTCGTCGGCAACCACCGCTCCGCCCGGGTCCTCTCCCGCCTCGGCTTCCGCGAGACCGGCCGCGGCCGCGTCGCCGTCGCCTCCACCGGCGAGGAGGCCGAGCAGGTCGAGATGGCCCTCGCCCGCGCCGCCTTCGCCGCCGCCGCGCCCGGCCTGCCGTTGACGCCCGCCGCGCGCTCGGGCATTGCCGCGCCATGAAGTTCCTCGACCTCGCCAAGGTGTATCTGCGCTCCGGCGCCGGCGGAAACGGCTGCGTCTCGTTCCGGCGCGAGAAGTACATCGAATACGGCGGCCCCGACGGCGGCGACGGGGGCGACGGGGGCGACGTCTGGGCGGAGGCGGTGGAGGGGCTCAACACCCTGATCGACTACCGCTACCAGCAGCACTTCTTCGCCAGGAACGGTCGCCCGGGCGAGGGTCGCCAGCGGACCGGCGCCGACGGCGACGACATCACCCTCAAGGTCCCCGTCGGCACCGAGATCCTCGACGAGGACCAGGAGACCGTGATCGCGGATCTGCGCGAAGTGGGCGACAGCGTGGAACTCGCGCGCGGTGGCAATGGCGGATGGGGCAATCTGCACTTCAAGTCCTCGACCAACCAAGCGCCACGCCGCGCCAACCCTGGACAGCCGGGGGTGGAGCGGACGCTCTGGCTGCGGCTCAAGCTGATTGCCGATGTGGGGCTATTGGGGCTGCCGAATGCGGGCAAATCGACCTTCCTTGCCGCTACATCCAACGCGCGGCCCAAGATCGCCGATTACCCCTTTACCACGCTGCATCCCAACCTTGGGGTTGTGGGGGTCGATGAGGTGGAGTTCGTCGTGGCTGATATTCCGGGTCTGATTGATGGTGCGAGCGAGGGCCGGGGCCTTGGTGACCTTTTCCTTGGTCACGTTGAACGCTGCGCGGTGCTGCTGCATCTG
>DATFKM010000509.1:0-6221 GCA_035268645.1 Paracoccaceae bacterium
AGCGCGTCCTTGATCGCGAGGAAGCCCTCCTCGACGCCCTTGGTGAGGTCGCGCGTCCGGGGCATCGCCGCGCAGGCCTTGTTCAGCGTGTCGAGCGAGGGGAACGGCGTCTGCCAGAACGTGGTGTCGTCGCCGCCCTTGTTCAGCAGGTCGGCCATGCTCATCGCGCCGCCGCCGCCGCCCTGCTCCGCGGCGTCGCACCAGCCGCGCAGGCCGAGCGCGTCGAAGATCCCGTCATAGGTCGCCATCTGCGGTCCCCTCTCCCCTCTCGGCGCCTGCGGCGCCCCATGGACGCGAGACGCCGGGCGGGGGGTCCCCCGCCCGGCGTCCGGCGCTCAGAGCCCGAGGCTCACTCGAAGATGGCGGCGAGGCGGGTGCGGGCCTCGTCGTTCACCCAGCCCTTCCAGGTGTCCTGGTTGGTGGTCAGGAAGTGGACCGCGGCCTCCTCGGCCGAGGCGTTGTTCTCCGACTGCCAGGCGAGGAGGTTCGAGAGCTCCTGGTTGGAGAAGGAGATGTTGGAGACCAGCTCCGCCGCCTCCGGCTCGCGCTCGGCGAAGTCGGTGGTGACCACGGTCAGCACCGGCGCGGCGGGATAGGCCGACTTGCCCACCTCCTCGCACTCCACGTCCTGATTGCAGGCGTGCACCTCCTCGAGGTGCGGCCCCATGTCGACGGCGACCATGTCGTAGGTGCCGAGCGGCGCGGTCGGGCCCCAGTAGTAGCCGAACCAAGGCTCCTCGGCCTGATAGGCCGCCGCCATCGAGGAGGCGAGCGTCTCGCCGGAGCCGTGGTTGAACACCTCGATTCCGTTCTCCTCGAACTCCCAGGCCTGCACCAGGCTGTCGTTCGCGATGCGGCAGCCCCAGCCGTCCGGGCAGTTGTGGAAGCGCCCGCCGACGAGCTCGGGGTTGGCGAGGATGCCCTCGACCGTCTTCAGCTCGGGATGCGCCTCGGCGAGATAGGACGGGATCCACCAGTTCTCGATGCCGCCGTCCTCGATCACGTCGGCGGCCTTGGCGACCCGGCCCTGCTCGCGCAGCTTGAAGTAGGCGGGCGCGGAGTTGACCCAGAGTTCGGGAACCACGTCCGGCTCGCCGTTCTCGGCCAGCGAGGTGATGGCGGTGGTGGTGGCGGAGGGGACGACCGTGACGTCGCAGCCGTAGCCCTGCTCCATCAGGAATTCGGTGACGTTGGTGATGATCGAGGCCGAGGCCCAGTTCATCTTCGCGACGGAAACGGCCCCGCACTCGGCGGCGGCGGCGCCGGGAACGACGACGGCGGCGGCCAGAGCCGCGGCGGAGAGACGAAACTTCATGAAAAGGCTCCTGGTTCCATGCCGGCCCCGTGATCGGGGCCTCCGGGCCCCCGCGGGGCGCGTCGGGCACGCGCCACGGATCGACGGGGGTTCTCTACCGCGCGGAAGGTACACTTTTTGACCGAAACGGCAATGGCAATGCTCGAATCGCCACGCTCGCCCGCATCGGGCCTTGCTTCCGCAGGGGTCGCCGGTGTTGATGAAGATCGCGCGGCACGGGGAGGTGGAATGCATCGGATCGACGCTCTGCAATACTGCAACTGGTCCGAGCGGATATTTCGCCAGCTTCGCGAGGGCGGGGTCGACGCCGTGCATGTAACGATCTCTTATCACGAGATGTTCCGGGAAGCGGTGGCCGCGCTCGAGGTCTGGCATCGCCGCTTCGAACGCCACCCCGACCTGATCCGCCGGGTGCGCAGCGGAGAGGACGTCCGAAGGGCGCGCGAGGAGGGGCGCACCGGCGTCGTGTTCGGCTTCCAGAACCCCTCGCCGATCGAGGACGACATCGGCCTCGTGGAGGTCTGGCACGACCTCGGCGTGCGCTTCATGCAGCTGAGCTACAACAACCAGTCGCTCCTCGCGACGGGCTGCTACGAGGCCGAGGACCCCGGCCTCACCCGCATGGGCCGCGAGGTGATCGCCGAGATGAACCGCGTCGGCATGATCGTCGACATGAGCCATTCGGCCGAGCGCTCGACGCTCGAGGCGATCGCGCATTCGTCGCGCCCGGTCGCGATCACCCACGCCAACCCCGCGTCCTGGCATCCGGCGCTCCGCAACAAGTCCGACCGCGTGCTGCGCGCGCTGGCCGAGAGCGGCGGCATGCTCGGCTTCTCGCTCTACCCGCATCACCTCAAGGGGGGTCCGGCGGCGACGCTTCAGGACTTCTGCGACATGATCGCCCGCACCGCCGAGCTGATGGGGCCGGAGCGCATCGGAATGGGCTCCGACCTCTGCCAGGACCAGCCGGATTCCGTCGTCGAATGGATGCGCGTCGGGCGCTGGACCAAGGGCGTCGACTACGGCGAGGGCGACGCCGAGCGCCCCGGCTTCCCGCCGATGCCGGACTGGTTCCGCGACAACCGCGACTGGCCGCGGATCGAGGCCGGCCTCCGCGCCGCCGGCTTCTCCGCGGCCGAGGTCGCCGGCGTCATGGGCGAGAACTGGCTCGCCTTCTGGGACGCGGGCTTCGCCCCGGCGGAGGCGGCGTGAGCGCCGCGGCCGACGCGCCGGCGCCGGCCCCCGGCGGCGCCGCGCTGCGCCCCGCGGCGGAGGTGATGCGGCTCGACCGTCTCGGCGCGCTGCACCGCTCCCGCCTCAGCTTCATGCCGACGCTGCTGCGCCGGCTTTCGAGCTTCGGCTTCCGCTACGACCGCCCGCTCTGGGAGATGGACGCGCGCGGGGTGGGTCGGGCGCTGCTGCGCGTGCGGGGCCTCGGGCGCAGCTACACGCTGGTCGCCTTCGCGCACGATCTGCCGCCGGAGCGGCGCAGCGACCGCGTCATCGCCGAGGCCTGGGACGCCACCTTCGCGCTGGTCGACGGCGAGGTGGGGCCGGAGGATCTCGCGCGGCTCGAGGCGAACGTGCCGCTGCAGGAGGCCGGGCGCGTCGGCCCGCGCGAGCTGGTGCTGAGCCGGGCCAACAAGTCGGTCCGCGCCTTCGAGGCGGTGGCGGGCGCCCTCGCCGCCGGCCGCGCGCCCGACCCCGCGCTGATCGAGCGGGTCGGCTACCTGATGCGCACCACGGCGGTCTACGGCTCCGGCAAGTTCGGCGCCGCGGACCGCGAGGTCTGGGCCGACCGGCCCGAGTTCCGCGGCGCCTTCCAGCCGGAGATGCTCGCCGTCTGGCTGATCCGCGCCTTCACGCTGGACCTCGTGGAGCATGTCGCGCACGCCCGCGCCCCGGACGTCGCCGCGCCGCTGCCGGCTTCGACGCGCCGGCGCCTCGGCATCGGCAACTCCACCGGCCTCGGCATGGCGCCCTTTCTCGTCAACCACCCGGCGCTGCTGCACGCCTGGATCGCGGCGCGCGAGACCGGCCTCGCGCGGATGCGCGCGCGCCCCGCCGCCGGGCCGGGTGAGGCCGCGCGGCTCGCCGCCCTGCTCGACGCCGCGCGCGCCGACGCCGAGGGCTGGTGCGTCGAGGACGCGCGCTACGCGGCCCGCATCGCAGGGCTGCGCGCCGATCTCGCGCGGCTCGCCGGGCGCGTCGCGCCGGCCGCCGCCGCCCCTTTCCCCTGGGACGCGCTGCACCGCGCCGCGGCCGACTGCGGGCTCGAGGCGCAGGAGCGGCTGGTCTCGCTCCTGATCGATCTCGGCGGAGAGGCGATGGACGACCTCGCCGCGCGCATGGACGCCGACGAGGACGCCGAGTTCGCCATCGAGGGGGCCATGCGCCTCGGCGCGCTCCGCGAGGGCGCCCGGCGCGCCTTCGACTGGGCGCTGGCCACGGATTTCGCGCGGCCCGAGGCGCAGGCCCGCCTCTGGTACGTCTCCGCCGACAAGGCCGAGCCGCGCCTCGCGGAGCGCGGCGAGGCGCCGCTGGAGCCCTGGGAGCAGCCGCTCGCCACCGGCCGCGACGTCGCCGCCGCGCTCCGCGCGCTGGAGGACGAGCCGGACGCCGCCCGCGTCGGCGAGGCGCTGATGCGCCGGCCGGAGCATCGCCATGCGCTCCGCCGGGTGCAGCGCGCCATGCGCCTCCCCTACGCCGAGATCCGCGCCAATCTCGTCGACGCCGCGCTGGTCCCGGTGGACCTGCTGCGCTGCAAGCTCGCCTTCTTCGGCGCCACGCGCTTCGATCCGCGCTCCGACCGCTGGCTCCGCATCACCATGTATCGCGGCGCCCCGACGCCCGAACCGACGCCTCCGGCGTGACCCTCTCGCTCGGCGAGGCGACGGTGCTCGCGGCGAAGGCCGCCCGCGGCGCCGGACTGCCCTGGGGCCTTGCGGAGGAGGCCGGGCGCGCCGCCCGCTGGCTCGAGGCGCGCGGCGCGCCCGGCCTCCTCGCCATCGCCGCGCTCTGCGAGGCGCGGGAGGCGGGGACGGCGGCGCAGTGCCCGCTCCGCCTCGGCTGCGCGGTGGCGGACGGGGCGCGGGCGCCGGCGGGCGATCTCGGCCCGGTCTCGGCGCCCCTCCTGCTCGCCCCCTTCCTCGCCGCACACGCCGACCCTGGCGCGACGACGTCGCCGCTCGCCGACACCGCCGCGACCGCGATCCGCGCCGACGGCGCCGAGGCGACCGTCTCCGCCGAGACCGTCGCGCCCGGCCCCGAAGGCTGGGCCCCCTTTCTCGCGGTCGCCCGCGTCACCCTCGCGCCCGCCGCCGCGCCCCCCGCCGCCCGCCCCCGCCGAAGCCGCGCCGACCCCGCCGCCGCCGCCCGGCTCGAGCCCTTCGCCGCGCGTCTGCTCGCGCCCTCCGATCCGCGCACCCGCGCCACCGGCGCCGGCCCCGGCGTCGCCACCGACGACTGACGGGAGAAACCGACCATGGACACCGAACGCCTCGGCCTCGACGCCATCGAGCGCCTCGCCTTCGACGCGCTGACCTCCGCCGGCGCCGCCGAGGCGCAGGCCCGCCCCCTCGCCGCCGCCACGGCGGAGACCGAGGCGATCGGCGTCGCCTCGCACGGCCTCGCCTACGTTCCGATCTACTGCGAGCATCTGCGCTGCGGGAAGGTCGACGGCCGGGCCGTTCCGGCGGTCTCGCGCCCGAAGCCCGGCGTGGTGCGGGTGGACGCGCGCAACGGCTTCGCCCACGCCGCGATCGAGGCCGGGCTCGCGCCGCTGGTCGAGGCCGCGCGCGCCCAGGGCGTCGCCGCCCTCGCGATCCACGAGAGCTACAATTGCGGCGCGCTGCGCGTGCACACCCTGCGCCTCGCGCGGGCGGGGCTGCTGGCGCTCGGCTTCACCAACGCGCCCGCCTCCATCGCGGCCGCGGGCGGAACCGCGCCCGTCCTCGGCACCAACCCCTTCTCGGTCGCCGCGCCGGACGGGATCGGCGGCGCCGCCGTCCTGATCGACCAGAGCGCCAGCGTGATCGCCAAGAGCGAGATCATGGCCCGCGCCCGCGCCGGCGAGCCGATCCCGGAGGGCTGGGCGCTCGACGCCGAAGGCGCGCCGACGACCGATCCCGAGGCGGCGCTGAAAGGCTCGATGGCGCCGGCCGGGGGACGCAAGGGCGTGGGCGTGGCGCTCACGACCGAACTGTTCGCGGCCGCGGCGGCGGGCGCCCTGCTCGGTATCGAGGCCTCGCCCTTCTCCGGCACGGCGGGCGGGCCGCCGCGCACGGGCCAGTTCTTCCTCGCCGTCGAGCCCGATGCGACCTCGGGCGGCGCCTTCGCGGAGCGGCTGGCGGCGCTCCTGCCCGCGATCCGCGCCTCGGGCGAGGCGCGCGTGCCCGGCGACGGCGCCCGCGCCGCGCGGGAGACGGCCGAGCGCGACGGCGTCGACGTCGCCAAGGCGACCCTCGCGCGCATCGCGGCGATCTGATGCCGCCGCGCTCAGCCGGCCCGCCGCCCCCCGCCGACGTCGGACGGCGCGACCGACACCGTCTTGACCACCGCATGCGCCGCGACCCCGGGCGCGAGTTCCAGCGCCGCGGCGGAGCGCCGGGTGATGCGCGCCAGCAGCCGCCCCGCCGGCGTGTCGAGCGCGACGATCGCGCCCGGGCCTTCGCCGGGGCGGACCTCCCGCACCACGCCCGGCAGGACGTTGAGCGCCGAAAGACCCTCCGGACGTCCCCGGCTGAGGATCACGTCATGGGCGGCGATGCGCACGCGAAGCGCCGCGCCCGGCGGCTGCGCGACCCGCGGCAGGAACAGCGCGAGCCCGCCGGCGTCGAGCTCGCTCAGCCCGTCCGAGTGATGGCGCAGGACGACCGCCGCGAGCACGGCGCCCGCCTCGCGCGCC
>DATFKM010000510.1:0-5123 GCA_035268645.1 Paracoccaceae bacterium
GAGGCTAGGCGCCGCGTGGCGCCCCGTCAACGGCGGGCGTTGCCGTGATGCGACGCTTGCGCGCGGACGGACGGTGCGCCGTTGACCCGCAGGCGCCCGCGGCCGTAGCGCGGAGGGGCGGGTCGGTCCTCCCGCTCCCTCCCGATCTCCGGCCGGTCTCGGGCCCGGCCCTTTTCCGTGGAAAGGCCGCGCCATGCTGACCAACGACACCCTAGCCGCGTGGGATCGGGAGAGCGTGTTCCACCCCTCCACCCATCTCGCAAGGCATGCACGGGGGGAGACGCCGTCGCGGATCATCACCGGCGGCGAAGGCTGCTGGATCGAGGACCGCGACGGGCGCCGCCTGCTCGACGGCTTCGCCGGGCTCTACTGCGTCAACGTCGGCTACGGGCGGCGCGAGATCGCGGACGCCATCGCCGCGCAGGCGCGCGAGCTGGCCTACTACCACGCCTATGTCGGGCACGGGACCGAGGCCTCGATCACGCTGGCGCACATGATCCTCGAGCGGGCGCCGGCGGGGATGAGCAGGGTCTATTTCGGCCTCGGCGGCTCCGACGCCAACGAGACCAACGTGAAGCTGGTGCGCTACGTCAACAACGTGCTGGGACGTCCGGAGAAGAAGAAGATCGTCTCGCGCTGGCGGGGCTATCACGGCTCGGGCCTGGTGACCGGCTCGCTGACGGGGCTGCACCTCTTCCACACGGCCTTCGACCTGCCGATGGAGGGGATCCTGCACACCCACGCGCCTCACTGGCTGCGCCGGCCGGACGACGGCATGGGCGAGCGCGAGTTCTCGGCCTGGTGCGCGGCCGAGCTCGATGCGCTGATCGAGCGGGAGGGGCCGGAGACGGTCGCCGCCTTCATCGCCGAGCCCGTGCTGGGCACGGGCGGGATCGTGCCGCCGCCCGCGGGCTACTGGGAGGCGATCCAGGCGGTGCTGCGGAAGCACGACGTGCTGCTGATCGCGGACGAGGTGGTGACCGGCTTCGGGCGGCTCGGCTCGATGTTCGGCTCGGAACATTACGGTTTGAAGCCGGACATCATCACGATCGCGAAGGGTCTGACCTCGGCCTATGCGCCGCTGTCGGGCTCCATCGTCGGCGAGCGGGTGTGGAAGGCCTTGGAGGAAGGCGCCGACGCCATGGGAACGTTCGGGCACGGCTGGACCTACTCGGCGCATCCGATCGGCGCCGCCGCCGGGATCGCGAACCTGAAGCTGATCGACGAGCTCGGACTGGTGGAGAACGCCGGGACGCTCGGCGCCTATCTGCTGGAGGGGCTCGGGGCGGCGCTCGCCGGGCATCCGAACGTCGCGGAGATCCGCGGCGAAGGCATGCTGGCGGCGGTCGAGCTGGCCGAGGATCCGGGTGCGCGGGCCTTCTTCGCGCCGGAGAAGGGCGTCGGCGCGGCGGTGGTCGGCGCGATGCTCGAGGCCGGCGTGATCGCGCGGGCGATGCCGCAGGGCGACATCGTCGGCCTCGCCCCGCCGCTCTGCCTGAACCGCGCGGAGGCGGACCGTATCGTCGAGGCGACCGCCGCCGCCGTCGCCAAGGTCCTCGGCTGAGCGCCCGCGGCGCGGCGACGGGTCCGAAGGACCCCCGCCGCGCCGCCGGGCCCATGGCGTCGGCGCCCCCGCAAGGGGGCGGCGACGCGCGGGAGCGCCCCCCTCAGAGGCCCGCGGCGGCCTTGCAGTGGCGGGCGACGTCGGCATGCGTGGCGAACCACACGCCGGGACGACCGCGGATGTGGGCGATCAGCGCCTCGATCGCGCGAAGGCGGGCGCGGTGGCCTGTGACGTGCGGGTGCAGGGTGAGCTGAAACAGTCCGCCGTCCTCCCAGGCGGCGTCGAACTCGGCCTTCCAGATCTCGAGCGGCGCGGCCGGGGGCGCGGTGACGCGGATCGCCCGTTCGCGCTCCATCATCCAATAGGGGGCGTCGTCGCGGATCCACTCCACCGGGATCTCCACGACGCCGGTCGGCTCGCCGTCCTCCAGGAGTTCGTAGGGATCGTCGTCGGCCATCAGCGAACTGTCGTAGAGCAGCCCCATCTCCCGCGTGATGGCGAGGGTCTGCGCGGAGAAGTCCCAGCTCGGCGTGCGGATGCCGACGGGGCGGACGCCCGCGATCTCCTCGAGCTTGTCCGCCGCGCGCATCTGCAGGTCGCGCTCGTCCTCGGGCGGCAAGGTCGAGTTGAACTCGTGGATCCACGAATGGACGCCGATCTCGTGCCCTTCGTCGATCACGCGGCGCTGCTCCTCGGGGTGCAGCATGGCCGTCACGGCGGGGACGAAGAAGGTGGCGGGGACGCGATGGCGGCCCAGAAGCTCGAGAATGCGCGGGACGGCGGCGCGGGCGCCGTACTCGCCCTGGCTGAGCGGGCCCGGCGAGGTGCGGCCGGTGCGGAGGGTCAGCGTCTCGTGGTCCGAATCGAACGAGAGCGCGACGGCGCAGCGCGCGCCTTCGGGCCAGACGGCGGGCTTCAGCGAGCGGCCGGCGCGGATGCGGTTCACGGCGGCCGTGACGCGGTCCTCGGGCCAGGTCCAGGGCAGGTCGTCGGTCTCGGGCGTCGGCATGGTCGGTCTCCTCCGGTTGCGCGGCGACGATAGGCGCGGGCGAGGGGCGGGGTCCATCGGGCGGGTTGCGGGCGCGGGGGCGGAGCGGCGAGCATGGGTCGCCGCGCAGTTGGCGGCTCGCGAGGGCGACGGCATGGCGAAGCGTGGGCGTGACGAGGCGGACGGGCGCGGAGGCGCGTCGGCGGCCGGCGGGGCGGCGGGCGGGCGGCCCCCCGGGGCCGCGGGGCTCGCGGCGGCGAGGGCGGCGGCGGCCTCGGCCGAAACGCGGCGGGCGGAGGCGGCGCTGGCGCGGGTCGCCGAGGCGGCGTCGGGGCGGGTGGCCTCGGCGCTCGCGGCGGTCGGCGTCGAGGCGGAGGCGGCGGCTTTCGGCGTCGTGCCGCGCATGACCCGCCCGCTGGCGCCGCTGCCGGAGGCGCGGAGGGCGGGTTTCGCGGCGCGGCTCGACGCGATGCTCGACGCGCTCTTCGCGGCGCCGGCGGGCGGGGACGGCGCCGGCCCGGAGCCGGACGCCGAGACGCTGCGACGGCACGCGGCGCACGAGCCGGCGCTGGGCGCGGCGGCCTGCGGCGCCTGTCGCGGGGCGTGCTGCACGCTCGGCGCCTCGACCGACGCCTTCCTGACGCCGGACGAGCTGCGGCGGGCGCGCGCGGCGCTCGGCGAGGCCGGGCGCGCTGCGCTGCGCGACGCCTATCTCTCGCGGCTGCCGGAGGTCTCGGTCGAGGGGTCGTGCGTGTTCCACGGGGCGGTGGGCTGCACGCTGCCGCGGGAGATCCGGGCGGGGATCTGCAACGGCTTCGTCTGCCTGAAGCGCCGGCGGGTGGAGCGGGCCGGGAAGGGGCGGCACGCGACGGCGATCCTCGCCGCGGACGGCAAGGGGCCGGCGCGGGTCGCGGTCTCGCGCGAATCGGAGGCGGGGCCGGCGCGATCGGGCCGGGCGGCGGACCCGGCGGCCCTCGCGCCGCGGCTGCGGGCGGCGGCGGCCGCGGCGGCGGCGCCGGATCCGGATGTCGCGGCGGCGCGGCGGGGGCCGCGATGCCGCTTCTGCGACGCCCCGATCGGGCCGCATGCGCGGGCGTCGGGTGCTGTCTGCGGGGCCGAGGCCTGCCGGCACGCGCGGATCGGGGAGACGGCGGCGGCGCTCTCGGCCCGCCGCGCGGCTCAGGCGGCGCGGCGGCGATAGGGTGGGCGGGCCGCCGCGAGAGCCCGCGCCCAGGCGGCCCGGCCCTGCCGTTCGGCGAGGGCGTCGGGGATCCGCACCTCGTCGAAGCCGCAGGCGAGGAGCATCGGGAACTGGTCCGGGATCGGCGATCCGACGGCGCGGAGGGCGCCGCGGAAGCCGAGATCGCGCAGGCGCGCGGCGAGCGAGAAGCCGCGGCCGTCGGCGAAGCTCGGGAACGGGATCGCGATCAGGAGGCAGCGGGGCAGCAGCGGCTCGAGCGTCGAGGTTCGGGTATCGTTCTCGACCAGAAGACGCAGGGCGCGGGCGTCCTCGGGCGCTTCGGCGAGGGGCGTGAGGGGGTCGTCGTCGGGACGGGGGCCGGCGGCGGAGAGGATCATCGGCGGGGGCTCCTTGAGCGGGTCGCGGGCGAGGCGGCGGTGCGGCCTGGGGCGGTCAAAGGCGGTCCATCGGAGCTCCGGAGACGCGCACGGCGCGGCCGCCGACGAAGTGGATGCCGCATTCGTCGCGGTCCCTGCCGCGCCAGCGGCCGGCGCGCGGGCTCTCGCCCGGGGCGACGGGGGTGGTGCAGGGGGCGCAGCCGATGGAGGGGAAGCCCTTCGCCACGAGCGGATGCCGGGGCAGGGCGTGGCGGTCCATGCAGGCGGCGATCTCCCGCCGCGACCAGTCCGCGAGGGGATTGAGCTTGAGCCGGCCGGCGCCGTCGCGCTCGGCGAAGGGGAGGGCGGCGCGGCCGGGGCTCTGGCTGCGCTTGCGGCCGGTGATCCAGGCGTCGAAGCCGGCGAGGGCGCGCTCGAGCGGGCGCACCTTGCGGATGTCGCAGCAGGCGCGGTCGTCGCTTCGGTGCAGGGCGCCGTCCGGATCCTCGGCGGCGAGGTCGGCGGGGCCGGGGCGGAGATGGCGGATGTCGGTCAGGCCCAGGGTTTCGGCGACCTCGCGCTGGTAGGCGAGGGTCTCGGCGAAGAGCATCCCGGTCTCTCCGAAGAGGACGGGCGTCGCGGGGTCGAGGCGCGAGAGCATGTGCAGGAGGACCACGGACTCGGCGCCGAAGGAGGACACGAGGGCGATGCGGCCCGGATGGCTCGCGAGCGCGGTCTCGAGCCGGGCGAGGGCGACCGCTTCTCGGGTCTCCGGGGCCGCGCCGTCGTCGGGATGGTCGCGCATGTCGGGGCGTCTCCTGCGGTCGGGACGGGGCGGGCGGCGGCCCCACCGGGGGGCGGGGCCGCGCGGGCGAAGCGGGGACCGGGCGCGGCGCGCCCGGCCCCCCGGCCGGCCGCCGCGCCCTGGGGGTGGCGCGGGCGGCCGGCGTCCGGCGGCTCAGGCGGCGTCGGCGCGGGCCGCCTCGTCGTAGATCGCGGCCTTGAAGGGCGCGG
>DATFKM010000511.1:0-4845 GCA_035268645.1 Paracoccaceae bacterium
AACTGCAACACCACGACCGAGATCGCCGCCGTCACGGGGCTCACCAAGCTCGGCACGCACGCGGTGCCGCCGCTCGTCGCCCGCGCCGTGATCATCGACATGGCCGCCCATGCCGGGAAGAACTTCCTCGACGCCGGCGAGCATTTCGGCCCGGAGGAGATCCAGGCCGCGATGGACGACCAGGGCGTCACCATCAACGAAGGCGACATCGTCCTCTTCCACACCGGCTGGACCGAGAGCATGCTGGAGTCCGACCCGGTCGCCTGGGTCTCGGGCGAGCCCGGCATCAACAACGCCGGCGTGCAGTTCATCGCCGACATGAATCCGCTCGCGGTCGGCGCCGACACCTGGGGCGTCGAGCCGGTGCCCGCGCCGGAGGGCGACGGCACCTTCTACGGCCACGTCATCCTGCTCCAGCAGGAGGGCATCTACATCCTCGAGACCATGAACACCGGCCCGGTCCTGCGGGACGGCGTCAACGAGTTCATGTTCGTCCTCGGCCAGCCGCGCATCCGCGGCACGGTGCAGGCGATGATCAACCCGATCGCCCTCTACTGACCGGCCCGCCCGGCAGGGCGGAGCGCGAAACGGAAAGGCCTCCCGCCGGCGGGAGGCCTTTCTTCGTCAGGGGATGCGCGCGCCCGGCGCCGGGCGCGCCGCCCCGTTCAGCCGGGGAAGGGCCAGACGCCGAGCCAGGCGTGGATCCCGCCGAAGACCGCGTAGGCGACCAGCGTGATCGCGACCAGCAGCAGGTCCTTCTTCACCGGCTTCGGCTCCGGCTTCACCCAGGCGCCGTCCCGCGCGTTGGTGGCGAAGATCGCCACCGCCGCCCAGGCGCCCGTGCCGCCGAACAGCACCAGCGAGGCGAGATCGCCGTTCACCAGCAGGTGAGAGATCGCCCAGACCACCACCGAAAGCAGCATCGGATGGCGCACGAAGCGCTTGGCGTTGCCCTTGGAGTGCGAGGCCGCGAACAGCCCCACCGCGAGGATCATCAGCAGGTTGTTGAGATGCACGCCCCAGGCCGGCGGATACCAGACGTTCGTGAATCCGGCGCGCTGATAGCCGATCACCATCAGCGCGATCGTCGCCACCGAGACGAGCGAGTAGATCCCCTTCCAGGGGCCCTCGCCGATCCGCGCCACGATGGCGTCGCGCCGCGGGCGCGCGACGATGGGAAACAGGTGCCCGACCCACCAGAGGGCCAGACCGAGGATCAGAAGCGGCATGGTGTTCGGCTCCCCAAAAAGGCCGTCTCGATGCGAGGTTCGCGGCGGACTATACAGCCTGAGCCGCCGCCGACCACCCGTCCGATCCGCGCGCCCCCTCCGGCCCGCTCAGCCCGGCAGCACCGCCGTCGCCTCGATCTCGACCTTCGCCCGGTCCTCGACCAGCGCCGCGACCTGCACCAGCGTCATCGCCGGATAGTGCCGCCCGATCGTCTCGCGATAGGCCGCGCCGATCTCGGCCAGCGCCTCCAGATACTCGCGCTTGTCCGTCACGAACCAGGTCAACCGCACCAGATGCTCCGGCCCCGCCCCGGCCTCCTTCAGCACGGCCACGACGTTCTCCAGCGCCTGCCGCACCTGTCCGCCGAAATCGTCCGTCTCGAAGACCTGCGCGCCGGTCCAGCCGATCTGCCCGGCGACCCAGATCGTGCGCCCTTCCGCGAGCACGCCGTTGGAATAGCCCGAGGCGCGCTTCCAGCCCGCCGGGTTCAGGGGTTCGTGCGTCATTCCCGCTCCTCCTCGGTCCCGTCCTCCACGAAGCCCGCGAAGGCCTCCGCCAGCGCCGCCGGCCACGGCTCCGGCCGTCCCGTGCCGAGGTCGACATGCACCAGCGTCGCCCGGTAGCGCAGCCGCACCTCGCCCCCGCAGGTCGCCTCGATCCGAAGCGGGAGGGAGCTTCGCCCCGGCCGCGTGCATCGCAGCCGGAACGCCAGCAGCTCCCCCAGCCGCGTCGGCGCCGGAAAGCTCGCCTTCAGCCCCGCCGTCGGCACGCCCTTGCGCTCGCCCATGTGCATCTCCGCGAAGGGCCGCCCGAGGCTCGCGAACCATTCCTCCGTGACCGAGTTGGTCCACTCGAAATACCGCGGGTAGAACACCAGCCCCGCCGGATCGCAGTGCTGGAACTCGACGCGCCGCGTCGTCTCGAACGCCATCTCAGACCCCCAGCCGCGCCTCGACGACATCCGCCGTCAGCGCGTCCATCGCCCCGGTCCAGACGTCCTCCCCCTTCTCGAGGATCACCCCGCGATCCGCGATCTCCCTCAGCTCCGCCAGCGACTTGTCCACGATCAGGATGGCCTGCCCCTCCGCCTTCAGGGTCCTCAGCGCGTCGCGGATCTCCTGCCGGATCACCGGCGCCAGCCCCTCCGTCGCCTCGTCGAGGATCAGAAGCCTCGGATTGGTGCAGAGCGCCCGGCCGATCGCCAGCATCTGCTGCTCGCCTCCCGAAAGCGTCCGCGCATACTGCCCGCGCCGCTCCGCCAGTCGCGGGAACAGCCCCTCCACCTTCGCCCGGTCCCAAAGCCCGGGCCGCGCCGTCGCCGCCATGTTCTCCGCCACCGTAAGGTTCGGAAAGCAGCGCCGTCCCTCCGGCGCCAGCCCCAACCCCAGCCGCGCCGCCCGATGCGCCGGCAGGCCCGCCAGATCCCGCCCCCCGAACACGACGCGCCCGTCCCGCGGCGGCGTCAGCCGGCACACCGCCCGAACGGTGGTGGTCTTGCCCATGCCGTTGCGCCCCATCAGCGCCACGACCTCGCCCGGCCCGACCTCGAACGACACCCCGAACAGCGCCTGGCTCGGCCCGTAGAAGGCGGTTATCCCCTCCACCGACAGCATCTCAGGCCGCATCCCCCAGATAGGCCGCCCGCACCTCCGGATCGCCCCGGATCGCGTCGGCCGAGCCCGAGGCGATGATCCGCCCATAGACGAGCACGCTGATCCGGTCCGCCAGCCGGAACACCGCGTCCATGTCGTGCTCCACCAGCAGGATCGGCGCCTCCGTCCGCAGCTCGTCCAGAAGCGAGCCGAGCGCCTCAGTTCCCTCCGCCCCCAGCCCCGCCATCGGCTCGTCCAGCAGCAGCGCCCGCGGCTTCAGCGCCAGCGCGCAGGCCACCTCCAGCAGCCGCCGCTCGCCATGCGAAAGCTCCGCCGCCGGCACGTCCGCCCGGCCCGCCAGCCCGACCCGCGCCAGCGCCGCCTCCGCCGGCCCGACCAGCGCCCGATCCCGCCGCACCGGCGTCCAGAAGCCGAAGACGCGCCCCTCGCGCCCCTGCACCGCCACCATCACGTTGCGCCTTGCCGAGAGCGGCCCGGCCAGCGAACTCACCTGGAAGCTCCGCCCCAGCCCCCGCCGCGCCCGCGCCGCCGCGTCCAGCCGCGTGACGTCCTCGCCCGCCAGCATCACCCGCCCGGCATCGGGCCGGATCGTTCCCGCGATCTGCCCGATCAGCGTGGACTTGCCCGCCCCGTTCGGTCCGATCAGCGCATGGATCTCCCCCGGCCGCAGCGTCAGCGAAACCCCGTCCGTCGCGGTCAGCCCGCCGAACCGCTTCACCAGCCCTTCCACGGCGAGCGCGTCAGTCATGTCGCGCCCTCCCCGCCAGCGCGCCGACGATCCCGCCCCGCGCGAACAGCACCGCGCCGAGCAGGATCAGCCCGAGCACCAGCTGCCAGCGCTCCGTCACGCCGCCGACGAAATGCTCCAGCAGCACGAAGGCCGCCGCCCCCGCCACCGGCCCGCAGAGCCGCCCGACCCCGCCGAGGATGCAGAACACGATCAGCTCGCCCGACATCGGCCAGCTCAGCATCGTCGGAGAGACGAAGCCGTTGAGGTCCGCGAACAGCGCCCCCGCCCAGCCCGTGATCGCGGCCGAGATCACGAAGGCGGCCAGCCGCACCGGAAACGGCCGGATCCCCGCCGTCGCCAGCCGCGTCTCGTTCAGCCGCGCCATCGCCAGCGCCGCCCCGAAGCGCGCCGCCGTCAGCCGCGCGGTCACGCCGAGCGCCACAAGCAGCGCCCCGAAGCAAAGCGCGAAGAACTGAAGCGGATCGTAGACGTCCACCCCCGGAAACGAATTGCGGACGTAGATCGAAAGCCCGTCCTCGCCTCCGTAGGCCGGCCAGCTGATCGCGAAATAGTAGATCATCTGCGCGAAGGCGAGCGTGATCATGATGAAGTAGACGCCGGAGGTCCTGAGGCTCAACGCCCCGATCGCCAGCGCCGCCAAGGCGCTCACCCCCATCGCGATCGGCCAGATCGCCGGCATCGCGTCGGTCCCGCCGATCGCCACCGGCCAGCCCATGAACAGGCTGCGGTCGAAGGCATGGAACGCCGCGATCCCCGCGACATAGCCGCCGAGCCCGAAGAACGCCGCATGCCCGAAGCTCACCATCCCGCCATAGCCGAGCGCGAGGTTCAGCCCCACCCCCGCCATCGCCAGGATCGCCACCCGGCTCGCGAGGTTGACGAAGAACGGCTCGTCCATCGCCGCGAACAGCACGCCGGCGCCCCCCAGCAGCGCCAGCAGCACGAGGTTCGTCCACCCCTCGCGGCTCAGGCCCGCACGCGGCGGGGCGGGGATCGCGGCCTCGCTCATGGCGCCGGAAACAGCCCTTGGGGCCGCCAGACCAGCACGACCGCCATAAGCACGTAGATCAGCACCGAAGCGAGGGCGCTCCCGACGCCCGAGGCCTCCGCCGGCGGCATCACCTGCGCGAAGGCCATCGGCAGGAACACCCGCCCCAGCGTGTCCGTCACGCCCACCAGCACCGCGCCGACCAGCGCGCCGGTGACGCTGCCGATCCCGCCGATCACGATCACGACGAAGGCGAGGATCAG
>DATFKM010000512.1:0-5923 GCA_035268645.1 Paracoccaceae bacterium
CAGGACCGGGCGGCCCCCGCCAGGACCGTCGCGAAGATGGCCGAACGCCTGCCGAAGGGCGACTACCGCGAGCATGACTGCGGCCACCTGATCCCGCTCGAGGCGCCGGAGGCCGTCGCCGACGACATCGCCATCCTGCGCAACCGCATCGCGGAGCCGAAGCCATGACCCGTGCGGCCGAGATCGACCCGACGGCGGAGACGATCCTCCCCGACCCCCCCATGTTCGACCCCGACGCCTGGCGCCTGACCGACAAGGAGGCGACGCTGACCGCCCGCGCCCGCGCCCTCGGCGCCGGCACCTTCGCCGCCCGCGCCCCGGAATGGGATCGCGAGGCGACCTTCCCGACCGAGAACTATCTCGACCTCCACCGCGAAGGCTTCCTCGCCGTCTGCATCCCGGAGGCGCAGGGCGGCCTCGGCGCCGATTACCGCGCCTACATGCTCACGGCGGCGGAGTTCGGCCGCTACTGCGGCGCCACCGCCCTCACCTGGAACATGCACGTCTGCTCGACGCTCTGGACCGGGCCGCTGGCGGACGACCTCGACATGAGCCCCGAGGAGCGCGAGGCGCACGAGGCCCGCCGCGCCGGGCATTACCGCCGCATCGTCGAGGACGGAGCTATCTACTCGCAGCCCTTCTCCGAGGGCGGGGCCGCCGCCGCCGGCGCGGCGCCCTTCTCGACCCGGGCCGAGCGCGTGCCCGGCGGCTGGCGCATCAACGGCAAGAAGATCTTCGCCTCCCTCTCCGGCCACGCCGACTGCTACGGCATCCTCTGCGGCGAGATCCGGCCGGGCGAGCGCGCCTCCCGCCGGGACACCATGTACGTCGCCGTCCCCGCGAACGCGGAGGGCGTGAAGGTCGTCGGGGACTGGGACCCCCTCGGCATGCGCGGCACGGTCAGCCGCACCCTGATCTTCGAGGACGTGTTCGTCCCCGAGGAGGCCGCCCTGATGCCTCGCGGCGTCTACCATCAGGCCGCGACGCGCTGGCCGCACATGTTCATGACACTCTCGCCGACCTATGTCGGCATCGCGCAGGCCGCCTGCGACTTCACCGTCCGCTACCTCCGCGGCGAGATCCCCGGCCTGCCGCCCGTCAAGCGCCGCATGTACCCCACGAAGCAGCTCGCCGTGGCGGAGATGCGCGTGAAGCTCGAGCAGATGAAGGCGCTCTGGTTCCAGGCGATCTCCGAGGCGCGGCCGGATCCCCACAAGGAGCAGATCCTCCGCGCCTACGCCGCCCAGCACGTCGCGATGGAGACCTCGAACGACCTCTGCCGCCTCGCCATCCGCACCTGCGGCGGGCAGTCGATGCTGAAGTCGCTGCCGCTCGAGCGGCTCTACCGCGACAGCCGCTGCGGCTCCCTCATGCTCCCCTGGACGGCGGAGATCTGCCTCGACCGCATCGGGCGCGAGGCGCTCTACGAACCCGGCGAGACGGATGACTGAACGCCTCACCGACCGTCTCCTCGCCACCGCCGACTGGCGCCGCGACGCCCCGGCGGTGGCCGCCCCCGACGCGACGCTGACGCACGCCGAACTCGCCCGCACCGTGGAGCGCGCCGCGGCCTGGCTGGCGCGCGAGGGGGTGCGGCGCGGAGACCGCGTCGCCTGGCTCGGCCTCAACGCCGCCGCCCAGCTGGTGCTGACCTTCGCCGCCGCGCGCCTCGGCGCCATGACCGTACCGCTCAACTGGCGCCTCGCGGAGCCGGAACTGGCCTGGATAGTCGCGGACGCCGAGCCGACGCTGATCCTCGCCGACGAGACCCACGCCGACACCGCCCGCCGCGTCGCGGGCGGCGTGCCGGTGCGCCCGGCGCAGGCGGTGCTCGCCGGGGCCGAGGGGCCCGCGGCGACGGACGAGACGCGGCCGGAGGACCCCTGCCTCCTCGTCTACACCTCAGGCGCCACCGGCCGGCCGAAGGGCGCGCTGCTGAGCCAGGCGGCGCTCTTCGCCAACGCGCGCCTCGCGACGGACATGCACGCCTTGACCAAGGACGACCACGTCCACACGATCCTGCCGATGTTCCATGTCGGCGGGCTCGACATCCAGACGCTGCCCGCCCTCCTCGCCGGCGCCCGCGTCTCGCTGATGCCGCGGTTCGAGCCCGCGGCCTGCCTCGAAGAGATCGCGCGCCTCCGCCCGACGCTCTCCGTCCACGTCCCCGCCACCCTCCAGGCGATGATCGCCCGCCCGGACTGGGCGGAAGCCGACCTCGCTTCGCTCCGCCTCATCGCCACCGGCTCCACCGACGTCCCCGTCCCGCTGATAGAGGCGGTGCACGCCAAGGGCGTCCCCGTCGTGCAGATCTACGGCGCGACGGAGACGGCGCCCGTCGTCGTCTACCAGCGCGAGGCCGACGCGCGCGCCCGCCTCGGC
Source organism: Paracoccaceae bacterium (assembly GCA_035268645.1). Taxonomy (GTDB): domain Bacteria; phylum Pseudomonadota; class Alphaproteobacteria; order Rhodobacterales; family Rhodobacteraceae; genus Albimonas. The sequence goes on from DATFKM010000512.1 coordinate 2,383, forward strand.
TCCATCGGCCGCCCCGGCCCAGGGGTCGAGGTCCGCCTCACCGACGCCGAGGGGCGCGACGTCCCCGACGGCGCCGAAGGCGAGATCCGCGTGAAGTCCCCCACCCTCGCCTCCGGCTACTGGCGCAAGGGGCGGGAGGGCTTCGAGGACGGCTGGTGGCGCTCCGGCGACGTCGCGCGCCGCGACGCCGAAGGCTGGCTCTGGTTCGCCGACCGGCTGAAGAACGTCATCGTCTCAGGCGGCGAGAACATCTGGCCGGCCGAGCTCGAGCGCGTCCTCGCCGGCACGCCCGGCATCCGCGAGGCCGCCGTCGTCGGCATGCCCGACGCGCGCTGGGGCGCCGTCCCCGTCGCCGTCGTCGCGGCGGAGGGATTGACCGAGGCCGACGTCCTCGCCGCCTTCGAGGGGCGCCTCGCCCGCTTCAAGCGCCCGCGACGGGTCGTGTTCGTGAACGCGCTGCCGCGCAACGCCATGGGCAAGGTCCTGCCGGAAGCCGTCCGTCGGACGGTCGCCGAGCGCGACGACGCCGAGGTCTGAGGCCCGCGCTTCCGGAAGGCGGCGACGTTCGCCTTCGACGCTCCGGACATGGCCGATCTCAGGCGCGGGACGGCGTCCCGGTCGCGAGGGGCGAACTCGCCGCCCGCGTCATCGAGCTGGCCGGGCGCACCGCGTGGAGACGACGGGTTCCGCGTTCGGTTCGCAAGCGCGGGCTGGCGCCGTCGCATGCCCGACGGATCGAGATCGGCCCGCGCCGTGGCCGGGTTCCCTGCGTCGGGGAGACGAGCGGGTCGCCGTCGGCGCACGCGAGATGCGATGTCCTGACAAGACGCGACACGCCCGTCGAAGGTCGGATCCGACCTGCTCCGCAGGGATCTCAGGCATCACGCGACGACGTCCGTTGCCGGAATGTTCGGCCCCTTCGCCGCGAGCGTCTTCGCGTCCGGCCGGCAGGCCGGGCCGCCCGGTCAGCCTTGGGAGGCCCCGGCCTGGCGCTCCGGCGTCGAGGCCGCGTCGGTGCGCCAGCCTCCCTCGCCCTCGGAACGCCCGAGTTCCATCTCGAATCGATAGAGGTCGGGTCGGTAGAGCGCGCGCATGAACTGGACCGCCCGCCCGGAGGCGTCGACCACCCGGCGGCGCACGTCGAGAAGCGCCGCCCCGGAGACCATGTCGAGCGCCGCCGCCACGTCCGGCGGAGCGGTCGTCGCGCTGATCGTCTGGCGCGCCGTGGCCGGCGCCGCGCCGTGCTCGGCGAGCAGGCGCATGAGCGGCGTCGCGCGCATCGCCTGCTCGGTCCAGCCGCGGCCGATCTCGGCCGGCACCCAGCTCTCCAGATGCGAGAGCGCCCGACCGTCGAGCCGGCGTACGCGGCGCGCATGCTGCACCTCGGTCCCCGGGGTCAGATCGAGCTCGTTCGCGACATGGGCCGGCGCGGGGCGATAGCCGAAGCCGAGGACATGGATCGTCGTGGCCTCCGCCATGCGGGAGGCGTTCTCGAACCACCCGTCGAGTCGCGTGGTCGCCGACGGAGGACGCGTCCGCTGGAGAACGGTGGTGCCGCGGCCTCGGGCGCGCGCGACCAGCCCTTCGAGGGCGAGCGTGTCGAGCGCCCGCTTGGCGGTGATCCGCGAGACGCTCCAGAGACCGCAGATGTCGGCTTCCGAGGGCAGGCGCGCCCCCGGGCCGAGCTCCCCCGAGACGATCCTGTCGCGAAGAATGACCGCGATCTGATGAAAGAGTGGCGCTCCGTTCGACGCGTCGACGAGCTGCGCCTCGGCCTCGGGGACGTAGCCCGTCCCTCCGCCGCCGACTGCCATATTCGCCACGCTCGCCCCCTGATCCTCACGTTTCCGACATACTTTCGTCCCGAGACCCTAGATGACGGGGGTGAGGTGTCAACGCTTCATCGCGCCTTCATGGCGAGCATCAGGCGGCCGGGCTCCGGCCGGCCCTCGTTGGTGCGGATCGTCCAGGGCTCCAGAAGCTCGACGACGAGACCGGCTCGGGCGGCCGCCGCCTCGAGGTGCCGGTCGGCATGATGAAAGCGCTGATGCGGACCGACGACCCAGCCGCGCCCGTCGGCGGCGGCTCCTTCGGGCGGGCTCTCGCACGACAGCGCGAGTCGACCGCCGGGCGCGAGACGCCGTGCCGCCGCGATCGCCAGCGGTGCGACGTCGCCCAGGTACGGCAGCACGTCCGCCGCCACGATGAGGTCCCACGGGCCGAGCGGATCGCCGTCCGAATCGACCGCCGGCGCTTCGGGATCGTCGGGGTCGCCCTCGAGGAATCCGACCGCGTCGTCGAGATAGAGGGCGTCGTAGAGCCCCGTGTCATGCGCGAGGCCCAGCATCTCCTCCGAAAGATCGACTCCCGTCGCCTGCGCCGCGAGGGAGCCGAGCGCGGCGACCGCGAGGCCGGTGCCGCAGCCGAGGTCCAGCACCCTGAGGCGCGAGCCGGCCGGCAGCCGGGCGCGCAGCCGATCGGCCAGCGCCTCCGGCACCCGATAGCCGAGACGGCCGACGAGGATCTCCTCGAACGCCTCGGCGTGCTGATCGAAAAGCGTGGCGACATAGGCCGGCGAGGCCCGCTCCGGCGGCGGCGCGGCGCCGAGCGAGGCGAGTCGCACCGCGGCTCCGCCGCGGTCCTCCGGGTCCAGCGCGAGCACGTCGCGCCAGGCCGCGACGGCGCCGGCGTCGCCGGCCTTCTCCAGAGCCAGCGCGCGCTCGTAGGCTTCGGCGAGCGCGGCGAGCATCGCGTCGTCGTCCTGCTCCGCGCTCATCGCGTCGCCGCGGCCTCGCCCGCCGCATCGGGGGGCGGCGGCGCCGGCGAGGCGACGCCCTGACGGTCCGACGGGTCGTCGTAGCGATAGGTCAGCCAGGCCCCGCGGCCGACGGGCCGGACCCGGCGACGGGCCTCGGCCTCGTAGGGCATCGGATGGAGCATGCGTTCGGCCAGCACCGGGCGTCCCTCGGCGTCGATCTCCTCGACGCGGGCGCCGTGGCGGGTGAACCGCTCGACCCGGCCCGCCCCCTCGCGCCGCCAGCCGAGGGGACGGCCGTCGGCGTCCCAGGCGTAGACGTCGCGCCACTCGCGGACCGGCCAGAGCTCCGGATCGGCGTAGACGTCCTGCAGGCCGACGGCGTCGTAGTCGATCATCTCCAGCCGCCCCTCGGCGTCCCAGACCCGCCGCTGGCGCGGCGGAAAGGCCACCGAGACGAAGGCGGGCGCCGAGAGGGCCGCGCCGTTGTCGGCGAAGACGCCGATGTCGACCCGCTGCGAGCGCAGGCCGAGGATCGGGCTCTCGGTCCGCTCGTGCCAGGCGACCTCGATCTCCGCGGCCGTGCCGCGGTCGCCCAGCGGCGTGATCGAGACCTTGTCGGGATCCCCTCGCAGCAGCACCCAGCGGAAGCTCAGCGGCCGGCCGTTCGGATCCTCCGTCGCGGCGGCGGAGACCGTCATGCTCCGGCTGTCCGCCGTCGTGCGGTGCGCGCGCGCGACGGCGGACGGGGTGTCGAACAGCGCCTCGCTCAGCCCCTGGCCGAAC
>DATFKM010000513.1:0-6162 GCA_035268645.1 Paracoccaceae bacterium
CCGAGGCCGACCTCGTCGCCCGCCTCGCGCCGGAGCTGTTCGACGACGGCTACTCCTTCGTCGCCGGCAACCCCGAGGGCGACGTCACGGTGGTCGAGTTCATCGACTACCAGTGCGGCTTCTGCAAACGCGCCCACCCCGAGGTCCGCACCCTGATCGAGAGCGACCCGGGCCTGCGCTACGTGGTCAAGGAGTTCCCGATCCTCGGTCCCGCCTCGCGCACCGCCGCCGAGGCCGCGCTCGCCGCCATGCGCCAGGACGACGGGCGCCGCTACCTCGCCTTCAACGACGCGCTGATGGCCCATGACGGCCAGCTCAGCGGCGACGTGGTCTGGGAGATCGCGGACGAGGTCGGCCTCGACGTCGACCGCCTGCGCCGCGACGCCGGCTCGGACGAGGTCGCCTCGATGATCGACCGCACCTACTCTCTGGCGCGGGCGCTGCGGATCGAGGGCACGCCCACCTTCGTCATCGGCGACCGCCTCGTGCGCGGCTACGTCCCGCTGGACCGCATGCGCGCCGCGGTGGCGGAGATCCGCGCCGAGGAAGGCTGAGCGCGCCCGGCCTGCGGCGCCCCCCGCCCTTGGCAAGGCACGGTGCGGCGTGTAGACGGCCCTCGCGCGGAGGGACCCGTCCGCGCGCCCGGAGCGAGCCGAATGAGCAAGACCCACGACGCCGACATCGACTTCATCCGCCAGCTCGCCGCCCTCCTGACGGAGACCGAGCTGTCCGAGATCGAGGTCAAGCGCGAATGGGGCGAGGACGACCAGCTCCAGGTCCGCGTCGCCCGCGCCGCGCCCGTGCAGGCCCCTTACGCTCCGCCGCCCCCGGCCGCGGCGCCCGCCCCGGCGCCGGTCCCCGCGGCCGCGGAACCGACGCCCCCCGCCTCCTCGGACGTGGCCGACGACCTCGCGCGCCATCCGGGCGCCGTGGCCTCGCCGATGGTCGGCACCGCCTATCTGCAGCCCGAGCCGGGCTCCGAGCCCTATGTCCGCCTCGGCGACAGCGTCTCGGAAGGCCAGACCCTGATGATCATCGAGGCGATGAAGACCATGAACGCCATACCGGCGCCGCGCGCCGGCATCGTGAAGCGCATCCTGGTCGACGACGGCGCGCCGGTGGAGTTCGGCGCCCCCCTGATGATCGTCGAGTGAGCGCCCGCGCGTGTTCCGCAAGGTCCTGATCGCCAACCGCGGCGAGATCGCGCTCCGCATCCATCGCGCCTGCCGCGAGATGGGCGTCTCCACCGTCGCCGTGCACTCCACCGCCGACGCCGACGCCATGCACGTCCGCCTCGCGGACGAGAGCGTCTGCATCGGCCCGCCCTCCGCGGCGCAGAGCTATCTCAACATCCCCGCCATCATCTCCGCCTGCGAGATCACGGGCGCCGAGGCCGTGCATCCCGGCTACGGCTTCCTCTCCGAGAACGCCGCCTTCGTGCAGGTCGTCGAGGATCACGGCCTCGCCTTCATCGGCCCGACGGCCGAGCACATCCGCGTCATGGGCGACAAGATCGCCGCCAAGGAGACCATGACCCGCCTCGGCGTGCCCTGCGTCCCCGGCTCCGACGGCGCGGTCGAGAGCGTCGAGGAGGCGCGCCGCGTCGCGGACGAGATGGGCTACCCGGTTCTGGTCAAGGCCGCGGCCGGCGGCGGCGGACGCGGCATGAAGGTCGCCCGCGAAGCCGAAGGCCTGGAGCACGCCTTCCGCTCGGCCCGGGCCGAGGCGCGCGCCGCCTTCGGCGACGACGCCGTCTATCTCGAGAAGTATCTCGGCCGCCCCCGCCACATCGAGATCCAGGTGTTCGGCGACGGCAAGGGCCGCGCCGTGCATCTCGGGGAGCGGGACTGCTCGCTCCAGCGCCGCCACCAGAAGGTGTTCGAGGAGGCGCCCTCCCCGGTCCTCGGCGCCGAGGACCGCGCCCGCATCGGCAAGGTCTGCTCGGACGCCGTCGCCGCCATCGACTACCGCGGCGCCGGCACCATCGAGTTCCTCTGGGAGGACGGCGAGTTCTTCTTCATCGAGATGAACACACGCCTCCAGGTCGAGCATCCTGTGACGGAGGCCGTCTGGCGCGTCGATCTCGTCAAGGAACAGATCCGCGTCGCCGCGGGAGAGCCGATGAGCCTGGTGCAGGAGGCGCTGAAGCCCGAGGGCCACGCCATCGAGTGCCGCATCAACGCCGAGCGGCTGCCCGACTTCGCGCCCTCTCCCGGCCTCGTGAAGGCGTTCCACGCGCCCGGCGGCCTCGGCGTGCGCATGGACAGCGCGATCTACGACGGCTACCGGATCCCGCCCTACTACGACAGTCTCATCGGCAAGCTGATCGTGCACGCCGAGGATCGCCCGGCCGCCCTCGCGCGCCTTCGCCGCGCCCTGTCCGAGACCATCGTGGACGGCATCGACACCAGCCTGCCGCTCTTCGCCGCCTTGGCCGAGGACCCGGACGTCCGCGCCGGAAACTACGACATCCACTGGCTCGAAAGCTGGCTGGCGCGCGGCTGAGGCCGAGCGCCCGGCACGCCGGACGATCCGCCCGCATTGGTTCCGCACAGGGCGTCGCCGGCGCTCGAGCCTCCGAAGCGCGTCAGTAGAGGTCGATCCGGAAGCGCTCGCGCGACCAGTAGGCCTCGGCCAGCGCGGCGAGACGGGCCTCCGGGCCCGGATCGGCCGGCGCGGCGACGCCCTCGGTCTCGAGGATCGCGGCGACGGCGGCCTCGGTCCGCGGCCCGATCACGCCGTCGACCGTGACCTCGCGGCCGAGTTCGCGCAGGAGAAGCTGCGTCGCACGGTCGAGATCGCCGGGCGCGAGCCCCGCCAGCACCTGCCGCGCCGAGGCGGCGGCTTCGGCGTCGTTCAGCGCGGCGGCCTTGGCGGCGCGCACCGCGGCGTCGGCGGGCGCATAGCCTTCCGGCCCGCGGTTGGCGATGATCCAGGCGGCGTTGGCCCCGCCCCAGGCGCCGCCGGCCGCGAGGCCGCGGTCGTACCACTCGATCGCCCGCACGAGGTCCTCGCCCCCGCCGAGCCGGCCCTCGAAATGCATCCGCCCGAGGTTGATCGGCGCGAAGGGGTGCCCGCCCTCGGCCGCCGCCTCGTACCAGCGACGCGCCGCCTCGGCGTCGGGCTCGATGCCCCCGAGGCCCTTGTCGTAGACCAGCCCGAGGTTGTGATAGCCGTAGATGTCCTCGCGCGCGGCGCTCTCCTCGAGGTAGCGCAGGCCGCGGCGCGGCTCCTGGTTCGGAGAATCCTCGCGCAGGAAGTAGTAGCCCAGCTCGTTCATCGAGAAGGTGTGGCCGAGCTCCAGCGCCCGCGTCAGCAGCTCGAACCCGTAGAGCTTCTCGCCGTCGCTCTCGCCGAAGCGCAGCAGGTCGCGCCCCAGCCAGTGATAGGCGTAGGGATCGCCGCGGTCGACGCCCTCGAGCCACAGCGCCAGCGCCTCGTCCGACGCGGCCTCGGCCAGCGCTCCGCCCGCGATGGCGCCCTGCCGCGCGACGAGGGTGCCGAGCGTCGCGAGCGAGCGCGTGTGATCGAGCGCGCGCGCCCGCTCGAAGGCCGCGCGGGCGTCCTCGTAGCGCTCCGCGGCCTGCAGGGCGCGGCCGAGCTGGTAGTGGAAGCGCCCGTTCTCCGGCTGACGCTCCACCGCCGCGCGGCAGGCCGCCAGCGCGGCGTCGGGATCGATCTCGTTCGGATAGCGCGCCACGCCGACCCCTTCGGGGTCGAGCCAGTCGCCGGCCTCATGATCGCAGGGATCGGGCGTCATCGCGAGTTCGACCTCGACGCGGCGCGTCCCGCCCCCCTCCGCGATCTCCAGCGCGAAGCGCTCCGTCTCGGCATGGACGGCCGGATCGGCCGCGGCGCGCACCGGCTCCGGCGCGAACTCGTAGCGCACGCCGCGCAGGCCGGCGGCGTCGAGCGCCGTCTCCGGCGTCAGCGGCGAGGCGCCGTCGCGCCAGGCGAGGGCGCCGCCCTCCTCCACCTCCACCGCCTCGACGCGGACCTCCGCGTCGGGCCCGAGCCCGAGCGCGGGCGCGACCACGGCGCCGAGACGCACGCTCCGCTCGAGCGGACCCTCCACGCGGAGTCCCGTGGCGGGCCCGCCCGTGACGGACCAGAGATCGGCCGGCGGGGCGGAGCGCACCGCTCCGCCGCCCGGCGCCGCCTCGCCGGCCGCGGGAAGCTGGGCCAGCACCGAACGGGCCTCCCCCGCGCCGGCGTCGAAGCTGAACGGCTCGACGAGGGTGGAGCTCTCCCACGGCACCTGCAGCCCGTCGGTGCCGGCATAGACCTCGCGCCGCACGGCCGAGAGCACGCCGCCGAGCTCGCGCCCCCGCTCGGCGGCCGCGAGGCGGATCAGCGCGTCGGTGAAGGGGCTGTTGTCGCCGGCGCCGTCATAGGCGACCCGGCCCGGCGAGGTGGCGTAGGCGATCAGCGTGTTGACCGGCGCCGACATCGCGCTGAAGCCGTCCCGCGTCTCGAACAGGCTCGGGTCGATCTCGGTCATCAGCCGCGCGTCGGCGAACGGGTTGTCGCGGCAGGAGTCGAGGATCACCACCCGCTTGCGCGAGCGCGCCGAGAGGAAGGCGACGATGCTGTCGAGCGTGATCGTCTCGAAATGCACGTCGTAGGCGCCGTCGAGCTCCGCGTCGACCGGCAGCAGGTAGTTGCGCCGGCCGATCTGGATGCCGTGCCCGGCGTAATAGAACAGAAGCTCGGAATCCGGACGCACGCTGACGAGGATGCGCCGCATCAGCGCCTCGAAGCCGCGCTTGTCGAGGTCGTGGCGCTCGATCACCTCGAAGCCCCGCCCGCGCAGGAACTCGGCCATGGCGCGGGCGTCCGCGGCCGCGTTCTCGAGATCCGGCACGTGATCGTAGGCGGCGTTGCCGATGACGACGGCGTAACGCCCGGCGGCGGTGGCCTGAAGCCGGCCGCCGTCCCCGGCCTCGGCGCGGGTCTCCGGCGTGACGGCGCGGGACGACGGCCCGGTCTCGGCGCCGGCGACGCCCGCGGCGCCGATCAGGAGGGCGAGAAGCGGGGCGAGAACGCGCGTCTGCCGCATGATCGGATCTCCATGTTGCCGGTCGGTCCTCGGGCCGCCGGCGGGATCACCAGCCGCCGCCGCCACCCCCGCCTCCACCACCGCCGCCGCCACCACCGCCGCCGTCGCCACCGCCCTCGTCAATCGGCGAGGGGGCCTGGACGGGGGTCGGCTCGGGCGCCGGCTCGGGCGCGATGTCAGGGGCGGCCGGCCGGCTCGCGGACGGGGCCGCGGGGGCGGGCGCGGCGATCGGGCTCGGCTCGCTCGGCCCTTCCGGGCGCGTCGAGGCCACCGGCGCCGGCGCGGCCGGGCGCGACGACGCGCTCGCCGGCGGCGCCGCGGTCGATGCGGCGGGCGGGCTCGCGGGCCCGCTGCGGCGCGGCGCGGCGGCGGCCGAGCGGCTCGTCCCGCCGCCCGCCTCGGGCAGCGCCGCGGCGGAGCCGCGGAGCGAGGCCAGCAGCCCCTGCGTCGGCACGCCGTTCACGGCCGCGCCCGTGCTCGCCTGGTAGCCGCGGATCGCGGTGCGCGTGCGCGGGCCGACGATGCCGTCCGCCACGCCGACCGAATAGCCGAGGCTCCTCAGGAGGGTCTGCGCCTCGGCGACCTCCCCGGCGTTCAGCGCCGCGTCGGAGGCGACGGCCGGCGCCGGCGGATCGGCGGGGCCGAGCGACGCGCCGGGCGCCACGCAACCTGCGGTCAGCAGAACCGCGAGCGCGCCGAAGGCGGAGGGGATCGATCTGGACATGGCTCGGATTCTCCGCTTCTTCGCCGGACGAGCGGCAAGCCGACGTCCGGCCGCTCGATTTCCGCAGCGGAAGATCACCACATCACCGCGCCCGCTTCAACCGAGTCGGTCGTCTCCCGACGGCGCCGCGACCCCCGGCCGCGCCGGCGCCCGCGACATCAGCCCGCGAACGGCGCGCCGAGAGGCGAGGTCCTGAGCCCCGCGCGCAACCGCCGCCACGGCAGCGTCGCCGGATCCACCGCCATCGGCCCGGGCGCCGCGACCGTCAGGATCTCCGAGGCGATCGGCGCGAAATCCGCCCGGAAATGCACCGAGCTCTTCACGCCGAGCACCCGCTCCGCCTCCGGATGCACCCCGAGCGAGCGGAACATCTCCCGAT
>DATFKM010000514.1:0-7578 GCA_035268645.1 Paracoccaceae bacterium
ACGCGCTTCGACGCCGACGGGAACGCGGAGTGGTCGCGCCCGGTCTGCGCCTGGCCGGCGGAGGCGGTGCACGACGGCGAGGGCGACCCCGCCTCGCCGGAGAGCTGGTCCTGCCGGTGAGGCGCGCCGCCGGGCGGTGACGGAGCGGCGCGGAGCGGTTAGGCTCCGTGCCGGTTCGACACGGTTTCCCGGGGAGGGGCGAGCGATGCGGTTTCTTGTGGCGGCGGCGGCCGCGCTGCTGGCGGCGGCGCCGGCGACGGCGCAGGTGCTCGATCGGCTGGCGGCGGAGGAGCCGCTGCGGATCGCGGTGCGCGACGACGCCCGCCCCCTCTCCTGGACCGAGGGGCAGGCGCCGAAGGGCTACTCGGTCAGCCTCTGCCTCGAGGTGGCGCGGCGCGTGGCGCTGGCGGCGGGCCTCGAAGGGGTGAACTACCGTTACGTGCCGGTGAGCGCCGAGACGCGGTTCGACGCGATCGAGGGCGGCGAGGCGGATCTGCTCTGCGGCGCGGCGACCGTCACGCTCTCCCGCCGCGACCGGGTGGAGTTCTCGATCCCGACCTTCGTGGACGGCGCGAGCGTGATGGTGCGGGCGGACGCCGACATCTCCGGGCTCGGCGATTTCGCCGGCCGGCGCATCGGCGTGCGCGGCGCGACCACGACCGAGACGGCGCTGCGCAACACGCTGGAGCGCATGGAGATGCAGGCCGAGGTGGTGGCGGTGGAGAGCCACGAGGCGGGCCTTGCGGCGCTGCTGGCCGGCGAGATCGACGCCTATTTCGCGGACCGCTCGATCCTGTTGGGGCTGGCGACGGGTGCGGCGGGCGACGTCGCGGTCTCCTCCGAGCTGCTGACGGTGGAGCGGCATGCGCTGGCGCTGCCGCGCGGCGACCATGCCTGGAGGCAGGCGGTCGACGGGGCTCTGAGCCGGATGTACGCCGACGGCGCGATGCGGCGGATCTTCGCCGAGAGCTTCCCGGGCGCGCGGCCGGGGCTGGGGCTGGAGGCGCTGTGGCTGCTCGGCGGCTTGCCGGAGTGAGGCCTCGCCGGCGCCGGCTTGCGCCGGGGGCGCGGGCGCGGTAGCCGCCGCGGCGTGGAGCGCGCGGACGTCGTCATCCTGGGCGCCGGCGCGGCCGGCATGCTCGCCGCCGTCGAGGCGGGGCGGCGCGGACGGCGCGTCGTGCTGCTGGACCATGCGCGCAGGCCCGGCGAGAAGATCCGCATCTCGGGCGGCGGGCGCTGCAACTTCACCAACCTGCAGATCGAGCCGGAGCGGTTCCTCTCGGCCAACCCGCGCTTCGCGCTGTCGGCGCTGAAGCGCTTCACGCAGCACGACTTCATCGCCCGCGTCGACGCCGCCGGCATCGCCTGGCACGAGAAGACGCTGGGCCAGCTGTTCTGCGACGGCTCGGCGCGCGAGATCATCGCGATGCTGACGGGCGACATGGCCGAGGCGGGGGTCGACCTGCGGCTCGGCGTGACCGTCGAGGACGTGGCGCGCGAGGGGGACGGGTTCCGCGTCGAGACCTCGGGGGGGACGCTGGCGGCGTCCTCGCTGGTGGCGGCGACGGGCGGGCGGTCGGTGCCGAAGATGGGGGCGACGGGCTTCGGCCACCGCCTCGCGGAGCGCTTCGGGCTGCGGCTGGTCGAGCCGCGGCCGGGCCTGGTGCCGCTGACCTTCACCGACGGCGCGCGCGAGGGGATGGCGGCGCTCTCGGGCCTCTCGGTCGAGGCGCGGGTCGCCTGCGGGCGGGCCTCGTTCGACGAGGGGCTGCTGTTCACGCATCGGGGGCTCTCGGGCCCCTCGATCCTGCAGATCTCGTCGTATTGGCGCGAGGGCGAGGCGATCGTGGTGGATCTGGCCGCGGGCCGGGACGCGGCGGCGGCGCTGCGCGAGCGGCGCGGGCGGGGCGGGCGCGTCTCGGTCAAGAACGCGCTGGCGGAGATCCTGCCGGAGAAGCTGGCCGCCGCGGTGACGGAGCGGGCCGGGGTCGGCGGGCGGCTCGCCGATCAGTCCGACGCGCGGCTGGAGCGGCTGGGCGCGGCGGTGCACGGCTGGCGCGTGGCGCCGGCGGGGTCCGAGGGCTGGCGCACGGCGGAGGTGACGCTGGGCGGGGTGGACACGCGGGATCTGGACGCGCGCACGATGATGGCGCGCGAGGTTCCGGGATTGTTCTTCGTGGGCGAGGTGGTGGACGTGACCGGCTGGCTCGGCGGCTACAACTTCCAGTGGGCCTGGTCCTCGGGCTGGGCGGCGGGGCAGGTCTGCTGAGGCGGGGCGGCCGGCTCGGGCCGGTCGCGCCCGCGGCGCTCGGGCGAGGCGGCGCGGGATGGACGGCGTCCGGTCATGCTCGTGTTCCGGCGCCGTGGGGCCGAGGCGCGGAGGATGGCGGCGAAGTGCGGGGCGTTCCCGGTCGCGCGTCGGGCGCGCGCGGCCCGGCCGTCGCCCGACGTCCGGGGGCGACGAGGTGGTCTCTTTCTACGTCGATCTCGGGTCGGCCGGCAGGATCGAGCCGCCCCGTCGCCGTGTCGTCGGTCCGGAGACGTGTCGACGACGGGCTCGGATCCGTCCCCCTCGCGGCCGCGGCGACGCCGAAGGCGTCCCGCCCGGGCGGATCCCGGCGCGGAGCGCGGGCGTCGTCGATGTCCTCGGGGCCGTCGATGCGCCGGACCGCGGACCTCGTGGGCTTGGGAAAGGAGGGACGCCGAAGGTCGTCCCGCCGACGGCGAGCCGGGCCCCGCGGCGGCATCCGCGCGGGTTTCGCCATCGTTCGCGCCAGCCCGCGTCCCGCGGCGCGGCCGGCTGCGGGATCGGCGGTGCGCTCGCGCGCCCGCTCCGCGTCGGATTGACCTGTTCCCGCGCGCCTGCCATCGGATGGGGAAGTTTCGGAGGCGGTCGCCGGGCGCGTCGGCGCAGCGGCGACACCGGATGATGGAGGTTCCGATCGGCTACACTCTCGCCCTGCACGGCGGCGCCGGCGTCCCGCCGGCGGAACGCATGACGCCCGAGCGCGAGGCCGCGGTCCACGCCGCGCTGGACCGCGCCCTCGCCGCCGGAGAGGCCGTGCTCGCGGCCGACGGCTCCGCGCTCGACGCCGTCACCGCGACGGTCTGCGCGCTGGAGGACGAGCCGCTGTTCAACGCCGGGCGGGGGGCGGTCTTCACCCGCGACGGGCGCCAGGAGATGGACGCGGCCGTGATGGTCGGGCGCGACCGCCGGGCGGGCTGCGTCGCCGGCGTGTTCGGGCCGCGCAACCCGGTGCTGCTGGCGCGCTGCGTGATGGAGCGGACGGGGCACGTGCTGATGATCGGCGAGGGGGCGCTGCGCCTCGGCCGCGAGGCCGGGATCGAGGAGGCGGGCGAGGACTGGTTCTTCACCGCCGAGCGCCACGAGGCCCTGCGGGAGACCCTGCGGATGGAGGCCGAAGGGGCGCTCGACGACGACCCCTCCCGCCGCCACGGCACGGTGGGCGCGGTGGCGCGGGACCGCTCGGGCGGGCTCGCGGCCGCGACCTCGACCGGGGGCATGACGGCGAAGCGGCCGGGACGGGTCGGCGACAGCCCGCTGATCGGGGCGGGGACCTTCGCCGACGACCGGACCTGCGCGATCTCGGCCACCGGCGACGGCGAGGCGTTCATCCGCCTCTCGGTCGCCCACGAGATCGACGCGCTGATGCGCCTCGCCGGCCTGACGCTCGAAGCGGCGGCGGACCGGGTGGTGCGCCGCGAGCTGCCGGCGATCGGCGGGTCCGGGGGGCTGGTCGCGGTCGACGCGGAGGGGCGGATCGCCGCGCCCTTCAACAGCGCCGGGATGTACCGAGCCTGGGCCCGGGAAGGGACCGGACGGGCGACGGCGATCCACTGACGCCGCGTGGGGGCGGGGGAGGCGCGTCGAGGCCCGGCGCGCCGGATCGCCTTCGCGGGGCCGAGGCCTCATGCCGGGTCTCCACGAGCGAGGCCCATGGAGCCCCGGCGTCGGCCGGAGGGCCGACGCGCGGCGCCCGACGACCGCCGCGAGCGACGATCATCCGGCCAAGGGCGTCGTGTCGGCGCGCCGAGCCTGATTCGCCATGCGGGGTCTCGGGAGGGGCGTTGGCCGGGTCGTCCGTGAAGAGACGGGGGAAGGATCCTCATGGGAGCGGCGATCGCCGGCGGCCCGTCGCCGCGCATGAGCCGCTGCGAGGGGTGCGACGGGCTCTTCGGACGGCCGTGGCGCGTCGTGACACCCCGCCATCCCGCCCGGGCGCCGGCGATGGGCTCCGGCGTCAGTCCTTGACCAGCAGCTTGCGCGGAAAGGTGGTGAAGCACTCCGCGCCGCCGGCGCCGATCACGAAGCTTTCGGTGATCTCGATGCCCATCTCCTCGAGCCAGAGGCCGCTCATGAAGTGGAAGGTCATGCCTTCCTCGAGCACCGTCATGTCGCCCTTGCGGATCGACATGGTGCGCTCCCCCCAGTCGGGGGGGTAGCTGAGGCCGATCGGGTAGCCGGCGCGGTTGTCCTTCTCGAAGCCGTGCAGGCCGAGCTCGCGGAAGAAGGCGTTGGCGATGTCCTCGCAGGTGTTTCCGGGCCTCGCGGCCTCGAGCCCCGCCTCCATGCCGGCGAGGGTGGCCGCCTCGGCGTCGCGGTAGATCTCGGTCGGCTTGCCGAGGAAGATCGTGCGCGACAGCGGGCAGTGATAGCGGCGGAAGGCGCCGGCGATCTCGAAGAAGGTGCCCTCGTCCTTCTGCATCGGCCGGTCGTCCCAGGTGAGGTGCGGCGCCGAGGCGTCCCTGCCGGAGGGGAGCAGCGGGACGATGGCCGGGTAGTCGCCGCCGGCCCCGATCTCCGGATCGTAGCGCAGGCCCGCGCCGTAGATCTCCGCCACCAGGTCGCACTTGCGAATGCCGGGCTCGACCACCTCGAAGATCCGCTTGTGCATGCGCTCGACGATCTTCGCGGCGACGCGCATGTAGCGCAGTTCCTGCTCCGACTTCACCGCGCGCTGCCAGTTCACGAGGCCGGTCGCGTCGACGAAGGTGGCGTTGGCGAGGTGCTGGCGCAGCAGCGCGTCGCAGCGCGCCGAATACCAGTAGTTGTCGGACTCGACCCCGATGCTGCCGCGGTCCCAGCCGTTCTCCACGATCACGCGGGTGAGGAAGTCGGCGGGGTGGATCTCCGGGCTCTGCACGAAGTGGTCCGGGTAGCCGATGACGTGCTCGTCGTCCATGAACACGGTGCGGTAGGCGCCGTGGGTGTCCTGCATGCGGCCGACCCAGATCGGGTCGCCCTCCATGTTCAGCAGGACGAACTGGAAGACGTAGAACGACCAGCCGTCGTAGCCGGTCAGCCAGGCCATGTTCGACGGGTCGCTCACCACCAGCAGGTCGATGCCGCGCTTCTCCATCGCGTCGCGCGTCTTGGCGATGCGACGCGCGTATTCGTCGTGCGTGAAGCTCGGATGCTCGTGGGTCATGAACGACATGCGTGCACTCCTGTTGTCGTGCGGCCGGGGCGTCGGCGCCGCCTCGCGGGCGGAGGGCGCGGCGGGCGTGCGGGGGCCGCGCCCCACGGGGCGCCGCGCCGTGGCGGGACCTCGAGCGGGCTCTGGATCGCGGGTCTCGCCACCGCGCCACTCTCGGCGGAAAGCGGAGGCATGTCCACGGCGGCGGAGGCCCCGACCGCCTTCGGCCGAGGCGGAGCGCCCCGGCGGAGGCGCGGACGCGGCGTCCGTCCCTCGCGAGGGGGCTCGGCGAGGCGACGGCCGCACCGCGGCGCAGGGTCGGCGCCTCCGCCCGCGGCTCGGCCGGAGGCGTGAGCGTCGTGGCGGGGCGTCAGCGACGCCCGTCGGGGCGTCCCTTGCGGCCGGGCTTCGGGCCGGGCCCCGGCCGCCTCGGCTTGCCGGGCCGGGCGGCGGCGGGGGGCGGCGCCTCGGACGGGGTGACGGTCACACCCTTCTCCAGGGTCCGGCCCGGGGCGATGGCCTGCAGGAACGCCTCGGCCTTGCCGGCCGCGATCTGGACGTGCGTGCTGGCCTCGCCGATGCGGATGGCGCCGACGTCGCGACGGTCGAGCCCGCCGGCGCCGAGGATCATCGGCAGCAGCCATCGCGGCTCGGCCCGATCCCTGCGCCCGACGGACAGCTCGAACCAGGCGCTCGGCCCGAAGGCCTCGCGCGGGGGGCGCGGCGCGGCGGCCTCGGCGGGATCGGTCAGTTCCTCGGGGGCGGCCATGCCGGCGCGCAGACGGCGCAGGAACGCGGCGGCGACGCGCTCGGCGCCGTGCCGCTCGAGGAGCGAGGCGACCATGCCGGCCTCGTCCTCGGCGACCGGATCGGCCAGCGCCGGATCCCCGAGGATGCGGATGTCGTCCTGCGCCAGGATCTCCGCCGGGCCGGGGGGATCCGCCCAGCTCGCCGTGACGCCGGCGCCGGAGAGCAGCCGCTCGGCCTTGCGGCGCGCGCGCTGCGGCACGATCAGGGCGCAGACGCCCTTGCGCCCGGCCCGCCCGGTGCGCCCGCTGCGGTGCAGCAGGGTCTCGGAGTTGGTCGGCAGGTCGGCGTGGATCACGAGGTCGAGGCCCGGCAGGTCGATGCCGCGCGCCGCGACGTCGGTGGCGACGCAGACCCGCGCGCGCCCGTCGCGCATCGCCTGCAGGGCATGGGTGCGCTCGCTCTGGCTCAGCTCGCCCGAGAGCGCCACCACAGGCAGGCCGCGGTTGGCGAAGCGCGCCGCCAGATGCGCCGCCGAGGCGCGGGTGGAGCAGAACACCAGCGCGCTTTCGGCGTCATGGTAGCGCAGCAGGTTGTAGACGGCGTTGTCCCGGTCGTTCGCCGCGACGGCGTAGGCGCGATATTCGATGTCGGCGTGGGCGCGCCGCTCCTCGACCGTGGAGAGGCGCGCCGCGTCGCGCTGGAAGCGCGCGGCGAGGGCGGCGATGGCCTTCGGCACGGTGGCCGAGAACAGCAGCGTGCGCCGCGTCTCGGGCGCGGCGGAGAGGATGAACTCGAGATCCTCGCGGAAGCCGAGGTCGAGCATCTCGTCGGCCTCGTCGAGCACGACCGTCCGCAGCGCCGTCATGTCGAGCGCGCGCCGCTCGATGTGGTCGCGCAGGCGCCCCGGCGTGCCCACGACCAGATGCGCGCCGCGCTGCAGCGCGCGGCGCTCGGCCTTCGGGTCCATGCCGCCGACGCAGGAGGCGAGCGTCGCGCCCGCCGGGGCGTAGAGCCACTCGAGCTCGCGGCGCACCTGCAGCGCCAGCTCGCGCGTCGGCGCGACCACGAGGCCGAGCGGCGCCTCGGCCCGGCCGAGCCGCTCGGCGCCGGCCAGCAGTTCCGGCGCCATGGCGAGGCCGAAGGCGACGGTCTTGCCGGAGCCGGTGCGGGCGGAGACCAGCGCGTCGCGCCCGGCGATCTCCGGCGCGAGGACGGCCTCCTGGACGGGGGTGAGGACGCCGTAGCCGCGCTCCTGCAGCGCGGAGGCGAGGGGGGGCGGAACGCGCTGCGCGTCGTCGGACATGGAGATACCTTCGAAGGACTGCGGGGGGCGGTCCCCGATCGGGTGACATGGCCGGTGTGGCGCGGGGCCGCAAGCCCATGCGGACCG
>DATFKM010000515.1:0-4186 GCA_035268645.1 Paracoccaceae bacterium
CTCCTGACCCGGCGGCGCGACGGCCGGTCCATCCTCTACGCCCTCGATCTCGGCCGCACCTCGGCGCTGATCGACTTCCTCGTCAACGACTGCTGCCGCGGGCGGCCCGAGCTCTGCGATCCCCTCGCCGCCCACGCCCTCATGCGCCTCGCGCCCGGAGACGCCGCCATGACCGACCGCACCTTCGACGTGCTCTTCCTCTGCACGGGCAACTCGGCCCGCTCGATCTTCGCCGAGGCGATCCTCGCCAAGGAGGGGGCCGGGAAGTTCCGCGCCCACTCGGCCGGGACGAGGCCGTATTCGGAGCTCAACCCGCATGCCCTGGCCGTGCTGCGCGATCTCGGCCACGACGTCTCGGACCTGCGCGCCAAGCACGTCTCCGAGTTCCGGGGGCCGGACGCCCCGAAGCTCGACTTCGTGTTCACCGTCTGCGACCGCGCCGCGAACGAGGAGTGCCCGCCCTGGCCGGGCCAGCCGATCACCGCGCATTGGGGGATCGAGGACCCGGTGAAGGTCGAGGGGACCGAGGCCGAGAAGGGCCTCGCCTTCCTCGCCGCCTACCGCGCGCTGCATCGGCGGCTGACCGGCTTCCTCGCCCTGCCGACGGCCTCGCTCGACCGCATCTCGCTGCAGCGGGCGCTGGACGATCTGGGGCGCGACGCGGCCGAGACGGGGGCGGCGTCGTGAGCGGGCGGGCCGAGATGCCGGCGCCGGGCGGCCTCGGCGTCTTCGAGCGCTGGCTCTCGCTCTGGGTGGCGGGGGCGATCGTGGCGGGGGTGGCGATCGGCTGGGCCCTGCCCGGCCTCTTCGGCGCGCTCGCGGCGCTCGAGGTCGCCTCGGTCAACCTCGTCGTCGCGGTGCTGATATGGGCGATGGTGTTCCCGATGATGGTGGGGGTGGACTTCGCCTCGCTCTCGCATGTCGGCGACCGGCCGAAGGGCCTCGCGGTGACGCTGGTCGTCAACTGGCTGGTGAAGCCCTTCACCATGGCCGCGCTCGGCGTGCTGTTCTTCCACCACGTCTTCGCCGGGCTGATCCCGCCCGAGGACGCGGACGCCTATCTCGCCGGGCTGATCCTGCTCGGCGCCGCGCCCTGCACGGCGATGGTGTTCGTCTGGTCGAACCTGACGCGGGGCGATCCGACCTACACGCTGGTGCAGGTCAGCCTGAACGACGCGATCATGGTCTTCGCCTTCGCGCCGATCGTGGCGCTGCTGCTCGGCCTCACCGACATCGTGGTGCCGTGGGAGACGCTGCTGCTCTCGGTCGGCCTCTACGTCGTCGTGCCGCTGATCGCGGGTCTGATCACGCGCGCCCGGCTGGTGCGCCGCGGCGGCGAGGCGGCGGTGGAGGCGTTCAAGGCGCGCGTGAAGCCGGCCTCCGTCATCGGGCTGATCGTCACCGTGACGCTGCTGTTCGGCTTTCAGGGGGAGACGATCCTCGAGCGCCCGCTGGTGATCGGGCTGATCGCGGTTCCGCTCCTGATCCAGTCCTACGGCATCTTCGCCATCGCCTACGCCTGGGCGCGCGCCTGGCGCGTGCCGTTCGAGGTCGCGGCGCCCTGCGCGCTGATCGGCACCTCGAACTTCTTCGAGCTCGCCGTCGCCGTCGCCATCAGCCTGTTCGGCCTCGGCTCGGGCGCCGCGCTCGCGACGGTGGTGGGCGTGCTGGTCGAGGTGCCGGTGATGCTCAGCCTCGTCGCCTTCGCCAACCGCACCCGCCACTGGTTCCCCGCCTGAGAGGGAGGCGCCCCATGCCCCGCATCGCGATCAACGGCCTCGGGCGGATCGGAAAGCTGCTGCTGCGCGCGCTGCACGAGGACGGCGCGCCCGGCGAGATCGCGCTGCTGAACGACCCCGCGGGCGACCCCGAGCAGCACGCGCTCCTGCTGGAGTTCGACACCGTGCACGGCCGCTGGCCCGCGCGCTTCGAGGCCGAGGAGGGCAGCCTGAGCGTCGACGGCCGGCGCATGCGCTTCACGCAGGCGCGCCGCATCGAGGATCTGCCGCTGGCCGATCTCGGCGTCGATCTGGTGCTGGACTGCACCGGCGTCTTCAGGACGCCGGAGAAGCTCGCGCCCTACCACGCGGCCGGGGTGCGCAAGGTCGTCGTCTCCGCCCCGGTCAAGGACGCCGCCGCGCTGAACCTCGTCTACGGCGTCAACCATCACCTCTACGACGGCACGCAGGACCTGGTGACGGCGGCGAGCTGCACCACCAACTGCCTCGCGCCCGTGGTGAAGGTGCTGCACGAGGGGATCGGCATCCGCCACGGCTCCATCACCACCATCCACGACGTCACCAACACCCAGACCCTCGTCGACCGGCCGGCGAAGGACGCGCGCCGCGCCCGCTCGGCCCTCAACTCGCTGGTGCCGACGACGACCGGCTCGGCCAGCGCGATCGGCCTGATCTACCCCGAGCTCGCCGGCCGCCTGAACGGCCACGCCGTGCGCGTGCCGCTGCTCAACGCTTCGCTCACCGACTGCGTCTTCGAGATGGCGCGGGAGACCTCGGCCGGCGAGATCAACGGGCTGTTCGAGGCGGCGGCGGTCGGCCCCCTCGCCGGGATCCTCGGCTGCGAGACGCGCCCCCTCGTCTCGGCCGACTACGTCAACGACCCGCGCTCGGCCATCGTCGACGCGCTCTCGACCATGGTCGTCGGCGGCACGCAGGCGAAGGTCTACGCCTGGTACGACAACGAATGGGGCTACGCCCGGCGCCTCGCGGACGTGGCGCGCCTGGTCGGGGAGCGCATGGAATGACCGCGCCGCGCCCGCTCGCCGCCTACGCCGCCGTCACGGCCGCCTACTGGGCCTTCATGCTCACCGACGGCGCGCTCAGGATGCTGGTGCTGCTGCATTTCCACACGCTCGGCTTCTCGCCGGTGCAGCTCGCCTACCTGTTCCTGCTCTACGAATTCGCCGGCATCGTCACCAACCTCTCGGCCGGCTGGGTGGCGGCGCGCTTCGGCCTGACCGCGACGCTCCACGCCGGGCTCGCCCTGCAGATCGGCGCGCTGCTGGCGCTCGCGGCGCTCGATCCCGCGTGGAGCCTCTGGGCCTCGGTCGCCTTCGTGATGGCGGTGCAGGGCGTCTCGGGCGTCGCCAAGGACCTCGCCAAGACCGCCTCCAAGAGCGCGGTGAAGCTGCTGGCCCCCGAGGCCGAGGGCGCGCTCTTCCGCTGGACGGCGCTGCTCACCGGCTCGAAGAACGCGGTCAAGGGCGTCGGCTTCCTGATCGGCGCCGGGCTGCTGGCGGCGGCGGGGTTCGAGGCGGCGGTGCTCGGCATGGCGGGCGCGCTGGCGCTGGTGCTGGCGGCGGTGGCCGCGCTGACGCCGGCGGGCCTGCCGGCCGGGCGCAAGGGCGCGCGCTTCCGCGAGGTGTTCTCCAAGAGCGCCGACGTGAACCGCCTCGGCGCGGCGCGGCTGTTCCTGTTCGGCGCGCGCGACGCGTGGTTCGTGGTGGGCGTGCCGATCTGGTTCTACGGCGTGCTCTCCGACGGCACGCCGGAGGGCGACCGCGCCGCCTTCTTCCGGATCGGCGTCTTCATGGCGGTCTGGATCATCGGCTACGGCGCGGTGCAGGCGGCGGCGCCGCGGCTGCTGCGCGGGCGCGCGCGCACGCCGCGCCAGGCGGCGGGGCTGGCGCGGGGCTGGGTCGCGGCCCTCGTGCCGATCCCGGCCGCCCTCGCCCTCGCGGCCTGGACCGAGGCCGGCGCCGGCCCCGCCGCCGCGTGGCTGGAGGCGGCGGCCGGCGCGCACTGGCTGACGCCGGTGATGATCGCCGGCCTCCTGCTGTTCGGCGCGGTCTTCGCGGTCAACAGCGCCCTCCACTCCTACCTGATCCTCGCCTTCAGCCAGGCCGAGCGGGTGACCATGGACGTCGGCTTCCACTACATGTCGAACGCGGCGGGACGGCTGCTCGGCACGCTGCTCTCGGGCCTGAGCTACCAGCTCGGCGGCCTCCCGGCCTGCCTCGCCGCCGCCGCCGCCCTGGCGCTGGTCAGCCGGATCTTCGCGGGGCGCCTCGCCGCCGGCGCCGGAGCGGCCGCGCCGGCCTGAGCGGCGCCCCGGCGCCGGCGCCCGCGCCGCGTCGGAACGCCCGGAACCGCGCCGGCAGGGCGGCGGGACCGGCTCGCGATCGCCGCCCGCGGCCCGTCACCGGTCCGCACGGGCTTGCGGACCC
>DATFKM010000516.1:0-2957 GCA_035268645.1 Paracoccaceae bacterium
GAGCGGGTGCTGGGCCATTCCGACGTGGCGGTCGGGCGCAAGATCGACCCGGGCGAGCGCTTCGACTGGGCGCGGCTGGTCGCGGAGGGCATGGCGGTCGGCTCGGCGGCGGAGCCCGAGGGCGAGGCCGGGGCGCCGGCCGATCCGGCGCGGCTGGCGGCGGCGGCGGCGCGCGTCGGCTACGCCTGGGACGATCCCGCGGCGCTGACGCGGGCGCTGCAGATGCGGCTCTGTCCCGAGGAGACCGGCGGCCCCGCGAGCGCGAGGCTGCTGGCGCGGACGGAGGATCTGGCGGCGCGGCATCCGGTCTCCGACGGCCGGCCGGGCGGCGTGCGGCTCTCCGACGAGGCCGGGAGCTGAGGGTTGCGCCGGAGGGCGCGAGGGGGCATCTCGGGATCGTGCGGATGGCTGGACGGCCGCGCCCGCGCCGGGTCGAGGCCCGGCGGGGGTGAGGAAAGTCCGGGCTCCAGGGAGACGCGGCGCCGGGTAACGCCCGGCCGGGGAAGGGGCTTCGGCCCCGAACCCGAGGGAAAGCGCCACAGAGAACAGACCGCCGAGGCCTCGCCCCGGCAAGGGTGAAACGGTGGGGTGAGAGCCCACCGCGCCCCCGGCGACGGGGGCGGCACGGCAAGCCCCGCCGGGAGCAAGATCGAGAGGGCCGGCTGCGCGTCCGACGCGCGAGGGGACGTCTCCGCCCCGCCGGCGATGGTGGATCGCGCGAAGCCGGGGGCGACCCCGGCTCCAGATGAATGGCCGTCCAAGGGGCCGCGAGGCCCCCGGACAGAACCCGGCTTACAGGCCGTCCGCACCGTCTTTCCCGTCGTCGGGCACCTTCGGGCGATGCCTTCGGCTCGTCCGGACGCGGCGCGTCCCGGCGTCCGCGTCTGGGACGTCGCGCGTCCCGGGATCGCCCGCCGACCGGACGAATCACGCGGAAACGGTCCGGCCGGGGGCGAAGCCATGGGAATTCGTGGTCGGAGCTCTCTGGCGCTGATATCGGTGGCTTCGGCCGGTGGCCTCCACATCTTGCGCCCGTCGGGAATCTGAACACGAGATTTATGGGCATGGTTGCCCGTCATCCCTCGGAATCCAAGCTCGAGACGGCGCTTGCCCGGCTGGGGGCCACATTTTCCCTTTGCTGACCATGAATTCCCATGCTACATAATTTCCAGCGGCCCGGAGAGGTCCGACCGAGAGCAGGTTTCATACAGGCCCTCCCGTCCGCGAACGAAGACCTGACGCGTGGCGAGTCGCGGAGACGAACGGCGCGACGTCGGCGAGACCGAGGGACCCGGGGCGGGTCGCGCGACGAGGCAGGCGCGGCCCGCCCTTTCCTTATCCGGCGGCCGGGGCCGGCGATGGAGGCGGAACGCGGGCGATGTGGCGGCGGTTCTCGTCCAACTCGGTGCACAGGGTGGACCAGAAGGGCCGCGTCTCGGTTCCGGCATTGTTCCGCAAGACTCTGGAGACGCTGGACGCCGGGGGGACCGTGATCCTCGTGCCGGGGTTCCGTCATCCGAAGGCCATCGAGGGCTACGCCCCGAGCGGCTACGAGGACATCGCCGCCAAGATCTCCCGCATGCATCCGGCGAGCCGGGAGCGGAAGATCCTGGAGTGGCGCTTCACCGGACAGGCGCAGCCGATGCAGGTGGACGAGACCGGGCGGATCGTCCTCTCGCCGCAGTTGAAGGCCGCGGCGGGTATCGGCGCGGAGGCGCTGTTCGTGGGCGCCGGCGACAGCTTCCAGATCTGGAACCCGGCCGCGCATGCCGACACGATGCGCGCGCTCGAGGCCGAGACGGGGCCGGAGGACGCGCTCGAGATGATGCCCTGGGGGGACGAGGCGTGAGCGCGGCGGCGGCGACGGGGCATGTGCCGGTGCTGCTGGTCGAGGTCGTGGAGGCGCTGGCGCCGGGGCCGGGGACGTTCCTCGACGGCACGCTCGGCGACGGGGGCTACGCGCGCGCGCTGCTCGAGGCGGGGGCGGAGCGGGTGATCGCGGTCGACCGCGACCCCGAGGCGCTGGCGCGGGCCGAGACCTGGGCCGGCGGCTGGGGCGCGCGGCTGACGCTGGTCGAGGGGCGGTTCGGGGATCTCGACCGCATCGCGTCCGAGGCGGGGGGCGAGCGGCTCCGGGGCGTGACGCTCGACGTGGGCGTCAGCTCGATGCAGCTCGACCAGGGGCGGCGGGGCTTCTCGTTCCGGCGGGACGGGCCGCTGGACATGCGGATGGGGGGCGAGGGGACGACGGCGGCGGAGCTGGTGGCGACGCTGCCGGAGGCCGCGCTCGCGGACGTGATCTTCCAGTACGGCGAGGAGCGCTCGGCGCGTCGCATCGCCCGCGCCATCGTCGCGGGGCGGCGCGAGCGGCCGATCGAGACCACCGGCCGCCTCGCGGAGGTGGTCGCCGGCGCCTTGCCGGCGGCGCGGCCGGGGCAGGTGCATCCGGCGACGCGCACCTTTCAGGCGCTGCGCATCGCGGTGAACGACGAGCTGGGCGAACTGGCGCGGGCGCTGCACGCCGCCGAGCGGGCGCTGGCGGCCGGCGGGCGGCTGGCGGTGGTGACGTTCCATTCGCTGGAGGACCGGATCGTCAAGCGCTTCCTGACCCGCGCCGCGGGGCGCGAGCCGGCGGGCTCGCGCCATCAGCCGGCCGCGACGGGACCGGCGGCGACCTTCGAATTGATCACGCGAAAGGCGATCGAGCCCGGCGAAGCGGAGCTCGCGGCCAACCCGCGCGCGCGCTCGGCGCGGTTGCGGGCGGCGCGGCGCACGGAGGCGCCGGCGCGGGCCGAGGATCTCGCGGGGCTCGGCCTGCCGGGACTGGCGTTGGGGAGGGGACGGTGAGGTCGCTGCTCTATGTCGGGGCGCTGGCGCTCGTGGCGTTGAGCGGGGCCTGGGCCTACCGGGTGAACTACGCGACGCTGGACGCGCTGGCGCGGGTCGAGGCGCTGCAG
>DATFKM010000517.1:0-6942 GCA_035268645.1 Paracoccaceae bacterium
CCGCGCTGCTCGAGGCGCAGATCGCGGTGATGGACTTCCAGGCGGCGCGGTATCTGGTGGACGGCGACGTGCCGGGGCAGGCGGGCAACGACCATCCCGTCTCGACGCCGATGGGGGTGATCGAGACCTCGGACGGGTATCTCAACCTCGGCGTCGGGGGCGACGGCCAGTGGCGCGCGCTCTGCGGGGCGCTCGGGCGGCCGGAGCTGGCGGAGGATCCGCGCTTCGCCACCGTCGAGTCGCGGCTGGAGCATCGCGAGGCGTGCTGGGCGGAGATCCGGCCGGCCTTCCGCGAGGCGACCTCGGAGGAATGGATGGAGCGGCTGACCGCGGCGAGCGTGCCGGCGGGGCCGATCCACCGGATGGACGCGGTGTTCGACGATCCGCAGGTGGCGCATTCGGGGATCGCGGAGGCGGTGGAGCATCCGCGGCGGGGGGCGATCCGGCTGGTGGGCCAGCCGGTGAAGATGTCGCGCACGCCGCCGCGGATATCGCGGCCGGGGCCGGATGCGGGGGAGCACACCGACGAGGTGCTGCGCGAGGCGGGCCTTTCGGACGAGGAGATCGCGGCGCTGAGGGCCGAGGGCGTGGTCTAGGCCGCCGCTTCGCGCGCCGTGACCTCGAGCGCGGCGGCGGAGAGGATGAGGGCGGCGCCGGCGGCCTCGCGCGAGCCGAAGGGCTCGCCGGCGAGGAGCGCGGCGGAGGCGACGCCGACGACGACCTCGCTCATCAGCAGAAG
Organism: Paracoccaceae bacterium; assembly: GCA_035268645.1. GTDB lineage: Bacteria > Pseudomonadota > Alphaproteobacteria > Rhodobacterales > Rhodobacteraceae > Albimonas. Next base: position 740 of record DATFKM010000517.1, read on the forward strand.
CCCGACGCGGCCCGGCGGCAGGATCTGCGCCGGCCAGAGCGTGAGCAGGAGCGTCGGCGCGAGATAGAGCGAGGCCAGCGCGCCCCAGCCGAGCGCGGGGAGCAGCGTCGCCGCCGGCGGCGCGGCGCCGAGGGCGCCCCCGGCGAGCAGGATCGCGGCGCCGGAGAGCGCGAGCGCGCCGAACAGGAACGCCAGACCCTGATCGAGCGCCGCGACGCCGCGCAGGCGATGCACCTCGAGCGAGCCGAAGGCCCAGGCGAGCCCGGAGGCGAGCGCGAGCCAGTCCCCGGCGTCGCGCGGCAGCGGCGGGCCGTCCGCGACGCCGAGCACCACGGCGAGCCCGGCGAGGCCGAGCGCGAGGGCGAGAAGGCGGCGCGGGCCGAGCCGCTCGCCGAGGACGAGGGCGCCGAGCAGCGCGCCCCAGACCGGCGTGAGGTAGAACAGCAGAACGGCGCGCGCGACCTCGGTCAGGGTGAGCGAGACGGCGTAGAGGCCGAGCGCGGCGCCGGTCAGCAGACCGCAGCGCAGCAGCGGCCCGGCGCGGGCGGCGAGCGCGCGGCGCCGGGCCACGGCGAGCGGCAGCGCCGCGAGCGCGGCGCCGGCGAAGAGCATGAGGCCGGGCCAGGCGCCGGGCAGGCCGAGGCCGGCGAGGGCGCGGAGCGGGATCCAGACGACGCCCCAGAGCGCGCCGCCGAGCAGCAGGGCGAGGGCGGCGCGGCGGCGGGTGGTCAAACCGGACGGCTCCTTCGCTGCGGCGGGACCGGGAGACGGCGCCGGCGGCGCGGGCGAGTCAACGCCCCGTGCGACGGTGGCGGGGCGCCGGGCGCGCCGCCGGGGACGGGCACGATCGCCCCTCGCGGGCGATCGCGCGGGTCGAGGGGGGTCGATCCCCCCGAAGGCCCGCAGCCCCGGCCGGGGTCGGGGCGCCGCATTCGCGGGCGCCGGCTGCGGCGGAACGCCCGCGCGGGCGGCGTATCGTGGCGGGGCGGCGCGGAGACGGGCCGCGGCGCTTGACATCCTCCGCCGTGCTGCGACGTTGTCCGGACAAATTTCGGCGGGAGAGAGGGACGGATGACGCTGAGCTGGCCGGACGGCAAGACCCTGGCGCTGTCGGTGGTGCTGAACGTCGAGGAGGGCTCCGAGATGTCGGTGGCCGACGGCGACAAGAAGCCCGAGCCGGTGGACGAGCTCGGCGTGGCGCTGGGCGTGCCGATCCGCAACTACGCCAACGAGAGCAACTACCGTTACGGCATCCGGGCCGGCGGGCCGCGCATCCTCCGGGTGTTGGCGAAGCACGGCGTGACGACGACGGTGACGGCCGCGGCGCTGAGCCTCGAGCGGGCGCCGGCGCTGACGGCGGCGCTGGTCGAGGGCGGGCACGAGGTCGCGGCGCATGGCTGGCGCTGGATCCACCAGTTCTCCTACGACGAGGACCGGGAGCGGGAGTTCGTCGAGAAGGCCGCGAGCTCCATCGAGCGGACCTGCGGCGCGCGGCCGGCGGGCTGGCTCAGCCGCTACCTGCACACGCCGCGCACGCGGCGGCTGCTGGTCGAGGCCGGCTACCGCTATCACATGGACGACTTCTCGGACGACGTGCCGCGCTGGGAGACGGTCGAGGGGGCCGACCGTCCGCTGATCTGCGTGCCCTACGCGCTCGACACCAACGACATGAAGTTCTGGACCGCGCCGAGCTACACGCCCGACCAGTGGCTCGACTACGCGCGGGCGAGCTTCGACCACCTGCTGGAGGAGAGCCGTGAGCTCGGGCCGCGGATGCTGTCGGTGGGCCTGCATCTGCGGATCATCGGGCGGCCGGGGCGGATCGGCGCGCTCGACGCCTTCCTGAAGCACGTCACCGAGGCCGAGGGGGTCTGGATCACGACCCGCAAGGCCATCGCCGAGAGGTTCGAGGCGTGCGTGCCGTTCGAGGGCTGAGACCGCGGAGGGCGGAGGCATGAGCGCGCTGGAGGCCTCGGTGGCGGCGGCGAGCCGCTGGTCGGCGCGTCTCGGCGGGGCGGTGATCCTGCTGTCGGCGCTGCTGGTGACGGCGGAGGTGGTGCTGCGCAACCTGCCGGCGACGCAGACGGTGACGCTGCACAGCTTCGACCTGACGCATTGGGGCTTCGCCGCGGCGGTCGCCTTCGGCTTCGCCCATGCGCTGGCGAGCCGGGCGCACATCCGGATCGACGTGCTCTATGCGCTCGGGCCGCTCTGGCTTCGGGCGGGGCTCGACGCGCTGGCGATGCTGGCGATGGCGGCGATGGCGAGCGTGATGGCGTGGCACGCCTGGGGGGTGGTGCTGACCAGCCTCAGGCTGGGGGCGCGGCCGAACTCGACGCTCGACGTGCCGCTGGCGCTGCCGCAGGGGATCTGGGCCGTCGGGCTGACCTGGTTCGCGGCGGTCGCGGTGCTGCTGGCGGCGGTGGCGCTGGCGCGCCTGGCGACGGGGCGGCTCGACGCGCTGCACCGGGCGGCGGGCGCGCAGGGCGAAGGCATGACGGCGGAGGACCTGCGATGACGGGGCGCGGGGACGTCGCGGCGGTGGGCGGGAGCGTGGCGGAGCCCGCCTCGGCCGCCGGTCGCGCGAAGGGGACGGGGGACGCTCGATGATCGCGACGGCGGCCGCGGTCCTCGCCGTGCTGGTGGCGCTGGCGCTGCCGGTGGCGGCGGCGCTGGCGATCCTGGCGGTGGTGCTGAACGAGGTCTACGCCTTCTTCCCGCTGCTGCCGGCGCTCGGCGACGTGCTCTGGGGCGCGTCGAACGAGTTCGTGCTGGTCGCCGTGCCCATGTTCATCCTGATGGGGGAGATCCTGCTGCGGGCGGGGATCGCGCGGGAGATGTACGACGGCGTCGAGGCCTGGGTCGGCCGTGCGCCGGGCGGGCTGATGCACGCCAACATCGCTTCCTGCACCCTCTTCGCGGCGACCTCGGGCTCCTCGGTCGCGACGGCGGCGACGATCGGCACCGTCTCGATCCCCAACATGACGCGGCTGGGCTACGCGCCGTCGCTCTATCTCGGCTCGATCGCGGCGGGCGGGACGCTCGGCATCCTGATTCCGCCCTCGATCAACATGATCATCTACGGCGTGCTGGCCGAGGTCTCGATCACCCAGCTCTACCTCGCGGGACTGATCCCGGGGGTGCTGCTGGCGGTGCTGTTCTCGGTCGCCATCGCGGTGGCGTGCATGGTGCGCCCGGGGCTCGACGGCGGGCGGACCGGCGCGGACTGGGCGGCGCGCTGGCGGGGTCTGCGCGCGCTGGCGCCGCCGCTGGGGCTGTTCCTGGTGGTGGTGGGCTCGATCTACGCCGGCTTCGCGACGCCGACCGAGGCCGCGGCGCTCGGCGTCGTCGCCGCGCTCGCGCTCGCCGCGGCGCGGGGGGCGCTGACGGCGCCGGCGCTCTGGTCCGCGCTCGAGGGGACGATGCGCACGACGGCGATGGTGATGCTGATCGTGCTCGCGGCGTTCTTCCTGAACTTCGTGATGGTCTCCATCGGCCTGACCAACGCGATCACCGGGGCGGTGCAGGGGCTGGATCTGAGCCCGACCTCGGTGCTGCTGATGATCGTCGCGGTCTACCTCGTGCTCGGCTGCTTCATGGAGACGCTGAGCCTGATGATCGCGACGACGCCGGTGGTGGCGCCGATCGTCGCCGGCCTCGGCTACGACCTGGTGTGGTTCGGGGTGCTGTTCATGATCCTGATCGAGGCGGCGCTGATCACGCCCCCCATCGGGGTCAACCTGTTCGTCGTGCAGGGCGTCCGCGGAGAGGCGAGGGGGCCGATCCGCGAGGTGATGCTCGGCGCGCTGCCGTTCCTCGCGATGATGATCGCGATGATCCTGCTCCTGATCGCGGTTCCCGGGCTGGCGCTGCTGCTGCCCGAGACCTTCGTGCGATGAGGGGCCAACACGAAGACCCGAAGATCCGAAGACCCGACGGAGAGGTTCCATGAGACAGTCCCTGACCGCCGCCGCCGTGGCGGCCCTGATCGCGGCGCCCGCGCTTGCGCAGGATCAGATCAACGTCGCCGGCAACATCGGCGTGACGACCCAGTCCAAGCAGCTCGAGCGTCCGTTCTGGACCGAGAAGGTGCCGGAGATGACCGGCGCGACCGTCAACTTCCAGCCCTGGAACGAGATGGGCCTGAAGGGGCCCGAGGTGTTCCGCCTGCTCTCCAACGGCGTGATGAACGTCGCGACCGCGCAGCTCGGCCACCATGCCGGCGACGCGCCGATCAACGACGCCACCGACCTCGCGGGCCTCTCGCCCACGCTCGAGGAGTTCGAGGCGGTGACGCGGGCCTTCGAGCCGGCGCTGGCGGAGTTCTACGAGGAGGAGCTGGGGCTCGAGCTGCTGACGATGCAGAGCTACCAGGCGCAGATCCTCTACTGCCGGGACGAGATCACGGGGCTCGCCGACCTCGAGGGGCGCAAGGTGCGCTCCTCCGGCGCCAGCCAGGCCGATTTCGTGGAGCATTTCGGCGGGACGGGCGTCAACATGAGCTTCGGCGAGGTGCAGCAGGGCCTCGCGCAGGGCGTGATCGACTGCGCGATCACCGGCGCGCTCTCCGGCTATTCGGCGAAGTGGTACGAGGGGGCGGACTACCTCTACACGCTGCCGATCAACTGGGGCTCCGGCGCGACGGTGGCCAACAAGGCGTGGTGGGATTCGCTGCCTGACGAACGGCGCGAGATGCTGCGCGCCGAGCTGGAGGCGCTCGAGGCCGAGATGTGGGCGCAGAACGCCGACGAGACCGCGCTCGGCATCGCCTGCAACACCGACGGCCCGTGCCCGCTGGGCGAGCCGGGCGGCATGACGCAGGTGGATCCCTCCGAGGAGGACGTCGCGCTTCGCCGCGAGGCGATGATCGAGAGCGTGCTGCCGGCCTTCGCCGAGCGTTGCGGCGCCGAGTGCGTGGAGACCTTCAACGCGACGATCGGCGAGGTCGCGGGCCTGAAGATCGAGTGATGCGGAGGCTCGACGAGCGCGACCCGTCGAGCCTCGGACGAACGGCCGGCGCCCGAACGCGCGGCGCCCGATGATCGCGACGGATCGCGATCATCGGGCCGCGCCATGAGGCGCCGGGCTCGGATGCGGGGGAAGGGGACGGCTTCGGTCGTCCCCTTTCGCGTCCGGCTCAGCCCGAGACGTCCTCGCGGCGCAGGCGCATGGTGTAGGAGAAGCTCTCCGCCGGGTGCCAGCTGATCGAGACGATGAGCGGGCGGTCCCCCTCGCCGAGATAGCGGCGGATCAGGCGGACCGAGGGCGCGCCCGGCGCGGCGCCGAGCAGACGCGCGGCGTCCTCGGGGAAGGGCTCGGCCGCGAACTCCTGCACCACCTCCCCGACCTGCGCGCCGTAGCGTTCCTCGATCAGCCGGTGGATCGGGCCGGGCAGGCCCGGGATCTCAGGCGCGACGGCGGCGAAGTCGTCGTGGATCCAGATGCGGGTGACGTTGATCGGCGCGCCGGCGCGGGTGCGGCGCAGGGCCTCCATCCTCAGCCAGGCGCGGCCGGGGCGGCGGCCGAGCATGCGGTTGGTCTCGTCGTCCTCCGTCGCGACCTCGGCCGAGAGGATGTCGAGCCGGGTGTCGGCGGCGTATTCGTAGAGCTCGGTGATCGAGCGCATGGCGTGCAGGTAGGTGGCCGGAGGCTGGGTCGCGATGACCTCGGTGCCCGAGCCCTGGCGGCGGCGGACGAGGCCCTGCAGGGCCAGCCGGCGCAGCGCCTCGCGCACGGTGTAGCGGGAGACGGCGTAGTCGACGCAGAGCTCCTGCTCCGTCGGCAGGGCGGCGCCGACGGCGTAACGCCCGGCCTCGATCCGCGACTGGAGGTCGGCGGCGACCTGCTGGTAGCGCGGCGCGGCCTGCTTCGGGTCGGTCACGCGGTCCATCCGGCCTCTCCCTCACATGGCGCGGCGCATCTCGGCCCAGGCGTCGGCCAGGGCGTCGCGATGCTCGGGCGCGGCCACGGCGATCAACGCCTCGGCGCGGGCGTCGAGGCCCTTCCAGCGCAGCTCCGCCACGCCGTGTTCGGTCACGACGACGTCGGCGTCGGCGCGCGGGATCGAGGCGATGGAGACGGGCTCGAGCCGCGGCTTGATGCGGCTGACCTTGCCGCCGCCGGCGGTGGCGGGAAGGGCGAGGATCGCCTCGCCCCCGTCCGAGGCGCGGGCGCCGCGCTGGAAGTCGGCGCTGCCGCCGTGG
>DATFKM010000518.1:0-5356 GCA_035268645.1 Paracoccaceae bacterium
GCATCCAGGTCGCCATCCACCACATCCACCGCGACCCGCGCCACTGGACCGAGCCGGCGACGTTCGACCCGGCCCGCTTCCTCCCAGAGGGACGGAAGGGCCGCCATCCCTTCGCCCACATCCCTTTCGGCGGCGGCCCCCGCATCTGCGTCGGCCTGGCGCTCGCCCGGCTCGAGGGGCGGATGGCCATCGCCCGCGCCCTGCCGCGCTTCCGGCTCGAGGCGCCGGGCGCGCCGCCGAGCCCCCTCGGCAAGATCACCCTCCGCACCGAGGCTCCGGTCCGCCTCCGCGTGAGCCGCCGGTGAGCCCGGCCGGAGCGCGCGACCCTCGGCGGCGGTGCGGTCCTCGGGGGCGTCGAGCCCCCTCGGCCCGCGTCGGCGCCTGCGCGCCTCCCGCCCGGCGGCGCCGTCCGGCCTCCGCCCCGGCCGCCCGCGGGCGGCGCGCGTGAGCGCCGCGCGCCCGACCGGCCTCCTCGCCTTCGCCCGCGCCAACGGCCCCTGGCTCGGCGCCGGGGCGCTGATGACCTTCGCCTCCAGTTTCGGGCAGACCTTCTTCATCGCCGTCTTCGCCGGCGGCATCCGCGAGGAGTTCGCCCTCTCCCACGGCGCCTGGGGCGGGGCCTACACCCTCGGCACCCTCGCCTCGGCGGCGGTGATGCTGCAGGCCGGCGCGCTGACCGACCGCTTCCGCGCCCGCACCCTCGCGCTTCTGCTGACGCTCGCCTTCGCCGGCGTCTGCGTCTTCGCCGCCAACGTCTCGGGCTGGTGGACGCTCGCGCTCGCCATCTTCGGCCTGCGCTTCTGCGGGCAGGGGATGCTCACCCACACCGCCGTCGTCTCGATGGGGCGCTGGTTCGCGGCCAATCGCGGGCGCGCGATCGCCATCGCCAATCTCGGCATCGCGGCGGGCGAGGCGATCCTGCCCTTCCTCTTCGTGCTGCTGATCGGCTGGCTCGGCTGGCGCGGGGGCTGGCTCGCGGCGGCGCTGTGCCTCCTCCTGATCGCGCCCTTCGTCCCGCGCCTCCTCCGGACCGAGCGCACGCCCCGCTCGATCCCGGAGGCGGAGCACCGGCCCGGCCTCGGCGGGCGTCACTGGACGCGGCGCGAGGCGGTCTCCCACTGGCTGTTCCGCCTGACCTTCCCGGGCTTTCTCGCGGCGCCGGTGTTCTCCACCGCCTTCTTCTTCCAGCAGGTGCATCTGGCCGAGATCAAGGGCTGGACCCTCGCGCAGTTCACCGCCCTCTTCCCCGTCTACGTCGCCCTCGCGATCCCGGCGAGCTTCCTCGGCGGCTGGGCCGCCGACCGCTTCGGCGCGACCCGCACGATCTTCCTCTGGCCGCTGTTCCTCGCCGCCGGGCTCACCGCGGCGGCGACGCTGAACGGGCTCCAGGGCGCGGTCGCGGCGTTGGCGCTGCTCGGCGTCATGCAGGGGCTCGGCTCGTCGCTCACCGGCGCCTTCTGGCCGGAGGTCTACGGCACGCGCAACCTCGGCGCGATCCGCGCCGTCGCCTCCTCGGCGATGGTGTTCGCGACGGCGCTCGGGCCGGGACTTTCGGGCGCGCTGCTCGACCTCGGCGTCGGCTTCGAGGCGCAGCTTCTCGCGATGGCGGTCTACGCCTTCGCGATGGCCGGCGTGTTCCTCGCCGCCGGCCGCCGGGTCGCGGCGGAGCGCCGCCCCCTCGCCTCGTCCGCGGCCTGAGCCTTCGGCGACGGCTCGGCCCGGGCCGTCCCTCGCGACACGCGAAGCCCACGACGGCACAGGAACCGCTCCGGACGCCGCGCGTTCCTGCCTCCGAGCGCGCGGCGAAGAGGACGGCTCCGAAGTCATGGCGGAAAACGAACGGAAGGCCGGATTGCGCCTTCAGGTGGCGAGCATCAGGACCGACGACGCCGGGCGGGGCATCGCGCGGCTCGACGACGACGCGATGCGCAGGATCGGCGTGCGGGAAGGTCAGCCGGTCGAGATCGAGGGCCGGCGCACCACGGCCGCGATCGCGGTCGCCGCCTATCCCGAAGACGAAGGGCTGTCGCTCGTGCGGCTCGACGGGCTGCTGCGCGGCAACGCCGGCACGGCGTCGGGCGACCACGTCGAGGTCGCCAAGGCCGACCCCAAGCCCGCCCGGCGCATCACCGTCGCGCCGGCGCAGAAGAACCTGCGCCTGCACGGCTCCGGCGAGGCGCTCAAGCGCAGCTTCGACCGACGCCCCTTCGTCGCCGGCGACGTGATCTCGACCTCGGTGCACACGCCGCGCGCGCAGACCGATCCGCGCATCCCCGAGGAGCTGCGCGGCATGTTCAACCTGCCGGCCTACGGCCTGCAGGAGATCCGCCTCGTCGTGGTCGCCACAGAGCCTCGCGGCATCGTGCAGATGACGCCGGACACCGAAGTGGTGCTGCGCCCGGAATACCAGGAGCCGGCCGAGCTCCGCCGCCCCGACATCACCTACGACGACATCGGCGGGCTCGGCGACACCGTCGACCGGATCCGCGAGATGGTCGAGCTGCCGCTGCGCCATCCCGAGCTGTTCCAGCGCCTCGGCATCGACCCGCCGAAGGGCGTGCTGCTGCACGGGCCGCCCGGCACCGGCAAGACCCTTCTCGCCCGCGTCGTGGCGAGCGAGGCCGAGGCGAGCTTCTTCCTGATCAACGGTCCCGAGATCCTCGGCAAGATGCAGGGCGAGAGCGAGCAGCGCCTGCGCGACGTCTTCACCCAGGCCCGCGAGGCCTCGCCGGCGATCATCTTCATCGACGAGGTGGATTCCATCGCACCCAAGCGCGAACAGGTCGGCGGCGAGGCCGAACGCCGGCTGGTCGCGCAGCTCCTGACGCTGATGGACGGGCTGGAGCCGCGCCAGAACGTCATGGTGATCGGCGCGACCAACCGCGTCGACGCCCTCGACGAGGCGCTGCGCCGGCCCGGCCGGTTCGACCGGGAGATCGTCATCGGCGCGCCCGATCAGCGCGGGCGGCGCGAGATCCTCGTCGTGCACACGCGCGGCATGCCCCTCGCCGGGGACGTCGATCTCGACGAGATGGCGCGCGTCACCTACGGCTTCGTCGGCGCCGACATCTCGGCGCTATGCCGCGAAGCGGCGATGGACGCGGTGCGCCGCATCCTGCCCGATCTCGACCTCGAGGACGGCATCCCGTCGGAGCAGCTCGAGCGGCTGGAGGTCACCCGAGCCGATTTCGAGAACGCGCTGAAGCGCGTGCAGCCCTCGGCCATCCGCGAGATCATGATCCAGGTGCCGAACGTCGGCTGGAAGGACATCGGCGGACTGCCCGAGGTGCGCGAGCGGCTGCGCGAATCGATCGAGCTGCCGCTGAAGTCGCCCGAGAGGTTCCGCGACCTCGGCATCCGTCCCGCCAAGGGCTTTCTGCTCTACGGGCCGCCGGGAACCGGCAAGACGCTGCTGGCGAAGGCCGTGGCGCGGGAGGCCGAGGCCAACTTCGTGGCCACCAAGTCCTCCGACCTGCTGTCGAAATGGTACGGCGAGAGCGAGCAGCAGGTGGCGCGCCTGTTCCGGCGCGCCCGGCAGGTCGCGCCCACGGTGATCTTCATCGACGAGATCGACAGCCTCGTGCCCGCCCGCGGCGGCGGCCTCGGCGAGCCCGCCGTGACCGAGCGGGTGGTCAACACCATCCTCTCGGAGATGGACGGGCTGGAGGAGCTGCAGGGCGTCGTCGTGATCGGCGCCACCAACCGGCCCACCCTCGTGGATCCGGCGCTCCTGCGGCCCGGACGCTTCGACGAGCTGATCTACGTGCCGGTCCCGGACGCCGAGTCCCGCCGACACATCCTCGGCATCCACACCGGCGCGATGCCCTTGGCCGAGGACGTCGACCTCGACGACGTCGCCGCGCGGACCGAGCGATACACCGGCGCGGATCTTCAGGACGTGACGCGCCGGGCCGGCCTCGCGGCGCTGCGGCGCGGTCTCTCCGGCGTGGGACGCGAGGAGTTCGAGACCGCGCTGAAGGAGAGCCGCGCCTCGGTGACGCCCGAGATGGAGGAGGAGTACGAGCGGATCCGCGAGTCGCTCGGGCAGGAGGGGCCGCTGCGCCAGCCGATCGGGTTCCGGCCCTGAGACCGCGGCGGCGCACTCGGCCCGCCGGAGGCCCGCCCGCCGCTCCGCGGCACGCGGCGCCGTGGCGATGCGTCTGACCTTCCTCGGCACCAGGGCGAACCTCGACGTGGCCAAGCGCGGGCACCGCCGCCACAGCGCGGCGATGATCCACCGCGACGGCAGACGCCTGATGATCGACTGCGGCGCGGACTGGCGCGACCGGCTGCGCGACCTCGCGCCGGACGCGATCGTGCTGACCCACGCGCATCCCGACCATGCCTTCGGCCTGAAGGGCGGCGCGCCCTGTCCGGTCCACGCGACCGCCACGACGCTCGACCTGATCGCGGATTTCGACCTCGATGAGACGCACGAGATCGCCGAGCGCGAGCCGACGTCGATCGCGGGCGTGACGGTCGAGGCCTTCGGGGTGGAGCATTCCATCCGCTGTCCGGCCGTGGGCCTGCGCATCGGCGCGCCGGGGGGCGACGTCCTCTACGTGCCCGACGTGGTCTACATCCACCAGCGCGAGGCGGCGCTCGGCGACCTCGCGCTCTATGTCGGCGACGGCGCGACGTTGGAGCGGTCCTTCGTCCGCAAGACCGACGATCGCCTCGTCGGGCACGCTCCCGTCCGCCGGCAGCTCACCTGGTGCGCCGACGCCGGCATCCCGCGCGCGCTGTTCACCCATTGCGGGCGCGACGTGGTGGCCGAGGACGGGCGCAAGGCCGCGGGCCGGCTGCGCCGCTTCGCCAACGAGCGGGGGGTCGAGGCGCGCTTCGCCCGCGACGGCATGGAGGTCGACCTCGACGACGGGGGCGGCGGATGACGCGGATGACCGACCGCGCCGCCCTGATCGAGGATCTGGAGGCCGGCTGCACCGCCCCTGCCGATCGGCGCATCGGCGTCGAATACGAGACCTTCGCCTTCCGGCGCGACAGCCATGAGCCGGCGCCCTACGACGGCGACGGCAGCGTCTGCGCCCTGCTCGAAGCGCTTGCGCGAGAGGACTTCGAGCCGGAGCGCGAGCGGGGCGCCCTGATCGGCCTGAAGGGCGCGGAAGGCGACGCCTTCAGCCTGGAGCCGGGCGCTCAGTTCGAATACGCCGGCGCCCCGCTCGGCGACGTCGGCGCCGTGCAGACGGCGCTGGAGCGGCGTATGGGCGAGGTCGCCCGCGTCGCGGCCCGAAACGGCCTCGGCATCCTGCCGCTCGCCTTTCCGCCGCATTGGCCGCTCGAGCGGATGCCGGCGACGCCGACGAGCCGCTACGGGATCATGCGCGACTACATGCCG
>DATFKM010000519.1:0-4833 GCA_035268645.1 Paracoccaceae bacterium
ATGAGCGGCGGCGACATGGCGATGATGTCGCCGGTGGTGCGGATCAGGATGCCGCTTTCGAAGGCGTCCACGAAGGCGGCGTAGGCACGCTTCGTCGGCGCGCCGGCGATCGGCTCCAGCTCCACCGCGCCGATCAGGCCCATGTTGCGGATGTCGATCACATGCGGGCAGTCGCGCAGCGAATGCAGCCCCTCCTCCCAGTAGCCCGCCAGATCGGCCGCGCGCTGGAACAGGCCCTCCTCGCGGTAGGTTTCCAGCGTGGCGAGCCCGGTGGCGCAGGCCATCGGGTTGCCGGAATAGGTGTAGCCGTGGAAGAGCTCGATCAGGTGCTCCGGCCCGGTCATGAAGGCGTCGTGGATCTCCTCGCGCACCAGGACCGCGCCCATCGGGATCACGCCGTTGGTCAGACCCTTCGCGCAGACGATCATGTCGGGCATCACGTCGAAATGCTCCGCCGCGAACGAGGAGCCGAGGCGTCCGAAGCCGGTGATGACCTCGTCGAAGATCAGAAGGATGCCGTGCTTCTCAGTGATTTCGCGAAGCTTCTTGAGATAACCCTTCGGCGGGAGAAGGACGCCGGTCGAGCCGGCCATCGGCTCCACGATCACCGCGGCGACGGTGGAGGGGTCGTGCAGCGCGACGATCCGCTCGAGCTCGTCGGCGAGGTGGGCGCCGTGCTCGGGCTGGCCGCGGGTGAAGGCGTTCTCCTTCGGCAGATGCGTGTGCGGCAGGTGATCCACACCGTTGAGAAGCGTCCCGAAGAACTTGCGGTTGTTGACGATTCCGCCGACGGAGATGCCGCCGAAGCCGACGCCGTGATAGCCGCGCTCGCGCCCGATGAAGCGGGTGCGCGTGCCCTGGCCGACGGCGCGCTGGTAGGCGACGGCGATCTTGAGCGCGGAATCGACGCTCTCCGAGCCCGAATTGGTGAAGAAGGCGTGGGTGAACGGCTCGGGCGCGAGGTCGGTCAGACGGTTCGCGAGCTCGAACGCCTTGGGGTGGCCCATCTGGAAGGCGGGGGCGTAGTCGAGCTCTCCGGCCTGGGCCCGGATCGCCTCGACGATCTTCGGGCGGGCGTGCCCCGCGTTGCAGCACCAGAGGCCGGCGGTGCCGTCGAGGATCTGCCGGCCGTCCTCAGCCGTGTAGTGCATGTCCTTCGCGGAGACCAGCATTCGCGGCGCCTGCTTGAACTGGCGGTTGGCCGTGAAGGGCATCCAGAAGGCGCGGAGGTCGTTGGGGCTGCGGTCGAGCATGGGGTCCTCGCGGCGTGCCGGCCGACGGGCGGCGGAGCCGGCCCCGCGGCGTTCGGCGCTTGTCTCGTTTCCATCGGGCGGAACGGGGGCGAGAGTGACGGGGCCATGCCGGGGCGTCAAGCCGCCAATGGGGCGTCGGCGGGTCCTGTTCGGGCATTGTTCTCCTGCGGTCCGGGGACGCGTCGCCCCGGACCGTCGCGGGCAGGGATCCCCGGGGTCAGTTCTGCAGCACGTCCCGCAGCTCGACCATGTTGGCGCGGGCGCGCAGCACCTTCTCGCCCATCGCGGAGAGGTGGTCGGGCGCGAGCAGCCCGTCGGTCGCGCCGTTGGAGACGATCAGCGGATCGAAGCGCGCCCCCTCGGCCACGTGCGATTCGAGCCGGTCCCAGATCTGGTCGAGCTGGGCGTTCTGCACGGCCGTCGCGAAGTCCACCCGCACCGCCTGAAGAAGGCCGTGCAGGGCGTAGAGCTGCCCGCGGGCCTCCATCACGATGTTGTCCGCGCGGAAGTCGAACCAGCCGCGGTCGTTGCCCTCGCCCGGCACGAAGGCGAGCGCCTCGTGGCTCCAGACCTCGGCGCGGCTGCGCTTCTGCAGCCGGTCGTTGGTGTCGCCGAGATCGGCGGCGATCCGGTCCATCAGACGCAGCAGGTTGTCCGCCCGCGCGTCGAACAGCGCGTCGCAGTCCGCGAGGCGCGCGTTGAAGCGATCGTAGAGCGGGATCGCGCCGCGATAGGAGCCGGCCGCGGACGCCTGCACCATCTGAAGCTGCGGATCGAAAGGATTGTTGAGGACCCAGGCGCGCTCGTTCACCCGCAGGCGGGAGGCGGCGCCCTGCAGGTCCGGGTCGGCGCCCGAGGTGCCGCGCACGCGGCCGATGGTGTCGGCGAGATCGAGGCTGAAGCGCCGCAGCACGGTGAGGATCCCGGTCTGGAAGTGCGCCTTGTTGTCGAAGAAGGGCGTCGCCTCCCACGGCACGAGGCCGAACAGACCGATGGTGTATTGCGGGGTCGCCGGCACCCAGTCGTTCCTGTTCACCACGAGGTCGATCAGGTGGATCTGCATGTCCACGACGGCGGAGCGGGTGCATTGCGCCGCATCGCCGCCGACGGTCTCGCCCGCGTCGCGCTCGTTCGGGAGTTCGTCGGCGGCGCTCGCCTCCATCACCGCCTGGGGATAGGCGAGGTCGATGCCGCGCCAGATGTCGAAACGGTAGAACATCACGCCGACGTAGACGACGAGCCCGACGACGAGCACCGGGACCAGCCAGCGCATGACGCGGCCGAAGCCCGAGACCCGCCCCTCCTCGTAGGGTTCGGCGTCGGAGCCTTCGGCGGCGACGCGCCGTCCTATCCCGACGAAACGGCCGAGCCGCTCGAGAAGGTCGACGAAGAAATCGAGCACGGCGGTCATCGGCGCGGGCCTCCCGGCTTCGTATGTTCGCCGCATGGATAGCGCGTGACGGCGCGCCGTCCAAGCCCCGCGCTTGCGCCGGGCGCTTCGGCGGCGCGCTTGCGCCGGGCGCGGCGGCGGGCCAGCCTCGGCCACGGAACGGCCGCGCGTGCGGGCGCCCCGCACGGCACACGGGGGCGGCGCCGAGGCGCGCCGGAGCGGGCATCGGCGCGCAGCGGAGGACGGACATGGCGGAACGGGGCATCGACGCGGAGACGATCGCGGCGGCGGAACGGGTGATGGGGGTCGAGTACACGCCCGAGGAGCGGGCGGCGATGCTCGACAATCTGGAGGGGCAGATCGCGGCGGCGGCGGCGCGCCGGGCGACGCCCTTCCCCAACGATCTTCCGACCGCCTCGCGTTTCGATCCGCGGCTGCCGGGGTTCGCGCCGCCCCCGGCGCCGCAGCCGGGCGGGCGCCAGCCGATGCAGGCGGGGCCCTGCCCGACCGAGGAGGCGGACCTCGCCTTCGCGACGGTGGCCGAACTCTCCCGGTGGATCGCGCGGGGCGAGCTGACCAGCGCGCGGATCACCGAGGTCTATCTCTCGCGCATCGAGCGGCTGGGGCCGGCGCTGGAGTGCTTCGTGACGGTCGTGCCGGACCAGGCGCGGGCCGAGGCTGCGGCGGCGGACGCCGAGATCGCGGCAGGGCGCCGGCGCGGGCCGCTGCACGGCATCCCCTACGGCCTGAAGGACCTGTTCGACGTCGCCGGCGGGCGCACGACCTGGGGCGCGACGCCCTATCGCGACCGGGTGGCCGAGCGTGATTCCGCCGTGGCCGCGACGCTGCGCGAGGCGGGGGCGGTGCTGCTGGGCAAGACCACCACGGGCGCCATCGCCTACGGCGACATCTGGTTCGGAGGGACGACGCGGAACCCGTGGAACGCGGAGGAAGGCGCCTCGGGCTCCTCGGCCGGATCGGCCTCGGCCGCCGCGGCGGGGCTGATCGGCTTCGGCATCGGGACCGAGACGCTGGGCTCGATCACCTCGCCCTCGCAACGCTGCGGCACGACGGGGCTGCGCCCGACCTTCGGGCGGGTCAGCCGGGCGGGGGCCATGGCGCTCTGCTGGTCGCTGGACAAGGTCGGGCCGATCTGCCGGGGCGTCGAGGACTGCGCGCTGGTGCTGGAGACGCTGCAGGGCTTCGACCCGGCCGACCGCGGCAGCCTGGAGGCGCCGCCCTTCGCCTTCGACCCGACGGCGGGGATCGAGGGGCTGCGCCTCGGCTATCTGCCGGCGGCCTTCGAGGACCCGGGCGCGACGGACGTGGACCGGGCGGCGCTCGAGGCGGCGACCTCGCTCGCCGGCGGGATCAAGGCGGTCGAGCTGCCGGACCTGCCCTACGGCGCGCTGATGGCGATCCTCTACGCCGAGGCGGCGGCGGCCTTCGAGGACCTGACGCTGACGGACCGCGACGACGAGATGCGCTGGCAGGCCTCCGGCGCCTGGCCGAACACCTGGCGCAAGGCGCGGTTCCTGTCGGCGGTCGATCACGTGCAGGCGGACCGGCTGCGATACCGCGTGATGCAGGCGCTGGACGCGGCGTTCCGGGAGGTGGACGTGCTGATCGGGCCGTTCATGACCGGGCCGATGCTGGTGGCCTCGAACTTCACCGGCCATCCCTGCCTGCATCTGCGGGCGGGCTTCGACCGGGTCGCCTCGCGCTCGGAGGCGTCGCTCTCGGACGCCAGGCTCTCGGTCGGCGAGGCGACGCAGGGCGAGCGCTTCGAGGTGCCGCAGGGCATCTCGCTCTGGGGCGGGCTGTTCGACGAGGCGCGGGTGCTCGCCTTCGGGCTGGCGCTCGAGGAGCGGCTGAAGGTGCGCGAGCGGCGGCCGCCGCTCTGAGGTCCGGCCCGCCGGTCAGGCGGCGTCGCGCGCCTCGCCGCCCGGGGCGCGGACGTGGCAGGCGACGGCGCGGCCCTCGCCGGCCGGGAGCAGGCCGGGGACCTTTTCGCGGCAGATCGGCCTGGCGATCGGGCAGCGGGTGTGGAAGGCGCAGCCGGACGGCGGGTTCACCGGGCTCGGCACGTCGCCGCGGAGGATCGCGCGCTCGCGGCGCCGCCCGGCGGGGCGCGGGCGCGGGTCGGGAACCGAGGCGAGCAGCGCCTCGGTGTAGGGGTGCAGCGGCGCG